>SYJV01000422.1 GCA_005798335.1 Planctomycetaceae bacterium
GCGCTCTCCCAACTGAGCTACACCCCCGAGGTCGATGATTGTTGTTGGTATGTGAGGTTATCATGACATACATTGACTGTCAAGAAGTCCCCATTATCTGTATGCTCGCATGCTGGCCTTCGGCTTGTGATATCCCATGCAGAACTAAACTATCCCACGTCGCTTAATTGCAGTGTTTGCGAGTAACGATTAAGCACTTGTTTCTTGAGTCGCTCTAGGGAAGGATGGTCCAGTCCGGGGTACTTGGCGATCAGCATCCGCGCGACTTCACGGGTCTGTTCAACCAGCAGCGCGTCGCGGGACAAGTTGGCAATGCGTAGTGGTGGCAATCCGTGTTGGCGCGTACCCATCAAATCGCCTGGTCCTCGCAAGCGAAGATCGAGTTCGGCCAACTCGAAGCCGTCGTTGGTTTTTTCAAACGCGGCGAGTCGCTGGTTGTCGTCAGCGTCACTCCCGACCGACGGAAAAGCGCAGACATAGCCCAGACCAGTCCCGCGGGAGACTCGCCCTCGGAGCTGATGCAGTTGCGCAAGTCCCAGGCGATCAGCATCTAAAATGGTCATGACGGTCGCGTTTGGGACATCAATGCCGACTTCGACGACGGTAGTAGATATCAGGATATCGATTTCACCCTCGGCGAATCGCATGAGAATTTCTTCTTTGCGTTCGCTTGGCAATCGGCCGTGGAGCATTTCCAATTTACGGTGCGAGAAAGGGCCTTTAGCGAGGTGTAGCATTACTCCTTCGACGCTGGCGATTTCTTCATCGGACGCGTCATTCACTCGGGGAGCGATCACGTAAGCTTGCCTACCTTTGGCAATTTGCTCATCGACGAAACGCCACCAACTCTCTTTCGAATCGGCGCAACCCAAATAAGTCTTTACATCGCCGCGCCCAGGAGGACGCTGGCGGATCACCGAGACATCCAGGTCTCCCAGCGCAGTCATGGCAATAGTCCGAGGAATGGGTGTCGCACTGAGCACTAGATAGTGCGGCTGCAAACCATCTTGCCTCAATCTGGCTCGTTGTTCGACGCCAAACCGATGTTGTTCGTCGACGATCACCAAGCCCAGATTCTTGAACTTGATTTCTTCGGACAACAGGGCTTGAGTCCCGATCACCAGATCGATCTCGCCGGCTGCCAGTTGCTCAAGCAGTTGCTGGCGCTGGGCACGAGCGAGGGAACCTGTTAGTAATCCCATGCGCACGCGGCTGGAGGCCAAACTGCGCCGCAGAGTGCGATCGTGCTGTTGAGCCAAAACCTCGGTGGGTACCATTAACGCAGCTTGATAACCATAGGCCACGCACAGCAACATAGCGTACTGAGCGACGACAGTCTTACCGGTCCCAACATCCCCTTGCAATAATCGGCTCATGGGCACTGTCCGATTCATGTCATGACCGACTTCAGCAATTGCGCGCTCTTGATCGCCAGTCAGCATGAACCCCAACCGATTCAAAATGCGCGAGTGGATTTTGCCACTGGGTTCGCAGCAGGGCGCGGAAGATTTGCTATCGCGCAACTGTCGCTGGATCGCGATCGCCAGTTGCAGGACCAGCAACTCCTGCGCGATAAACCTGCGCCGTGCATTGTCCGCTCCGCGCATGTCCGTGGGCCAATGCAGTTGCCGCAGCGCGTCCCGAATTGACAGCAACTCAAGAAGTTCGCAAACCTCCGCTGGCAACACTTCATCCACTTGATCGATCAACGCTGGCAAGCCATCCGCGATCATTCTACGCACCGATGATTGCTTCAAACCGTCGGTTAGAGAATATATGGGTAGGGGTTTTTGAGATTCAGGGACTTCGTCGTTTCCCAGCAGCACCAGTTGTGGTTGGACCATTTCCCAATTCAGCACGGTCGATCGAACCGTCCCGGTGGCAACAATTCGCTGGCCAATTTTCAGTTCATTCAAGCGATACGGTTGGTTGTACCACAGCAGCCGAGTGAACCCGCCGCCATCGACCTGGGCAACTGCTCCAAGTAAGTGCTTGCCAGACTGAGTAACGCGCTGATCCAAGTCGCCGATCGTGCCAACAAAACTAATGCGTTCGTTCTCAGCAAACTCTTGCACCGACCGAAGTGCCGCCACGGGCTCGTAAGCTCGTGGGAAAAAGAACAGCAGATCAACCGCTCGGTGAATTCCAAGTCGAGCCAGCAACTGCGCGCGAAGTGGTCCAACGCCGGGCAAATATTGGACCGGAGTAAATAGCCGCGGGATCGGCATTTCACTGGGGGGGCTCGTTGAATTCATGCGAAAAACCGCGTTTAGTGGCGCTGACTGGCTCGTCAAGTATTTAGGAACGGAACTTTTTCTTTAATCAATGGTTTTATAGACTGTATGGGCCAGTTGAATAGTGTATTCTCACGCAAATCTGGCACACTGAGTTGGCAACATTCTCTTCCCCCGGACATCAGAAGCATTCGTTGGCCTTGGAGCCGGAAATGCCTCAGTCCATTACTGCAGTTTAGGAGAGTTTCTATGAAAGCCCGCATTTTGGGTATAGGCAGTCAGTTGCTGCTGGCAGCCCTGTTAAGTACAGTGGCCGCTGGGCAGGAACAGGCTCAGCCAGGGCAAGGTCGTGGTGGTTTCAACTTTACGCCTCCTGATCCAGCCAAAGTTGCTGAGGCCAATGAGAAGCTGATGGGCATTCTGGACGAAGTTCTTGAGCCTAAAGGAATGGATCGACTGCTAGGGCTTTATGTCCAAGACCGCGGAGCGCAAGGTGTCTTGAATGACCTAGTTGCCAAGAAGATCAATATTACTGACGATCAAAAGAAATCCTTGACTGATGAGCTTCAGAAGGTCGCTGAAGCGCAGAGCAAGAAGATGCGAGAGCTGTTCCCACAATTCGGAGGCGGTGGCGGCGGACCCGGCGGGCGAGGGCCTGGCGGTGGCGGCCCAGGTGCCGGTGGTCCTGGTGGCGGCGGTGGACCGGGAGGTCCTGGTGGACGCGGCGGATTCGGTGGATTTGGCGGAGGTTTCGGTGGCGGGCCAATGGGGCGTTCGCAGGGTGCTGCGTTAGATTTGGCTGGTGTTCTTCGAATGGAAGAAGTTCGTAAAGAAATTGGCTTAGGTGAAGAGGGCTACAACGCCATCCGCGAAGTTCAGCGAGAGCTATTTGCGGGAATGTTCGGTGGCCGCGGTCCTGGTGGTGGTGGACAGGGTGGTGGTGGACAAGGGGATGCAGGACGTCGTCCTGGTGGCGGACGAGGCGGCGATCAACCTGGCGGCGAAAGGCCACGTGGCGGCGATCAACCCGGAGGCAACCGTCCCGGTGGCGACCGACCTGGCGCCGGCAGTGAAACTCGTGAAGCCTTTACGAAACTTCGAGAAGAGTCCACGAAATTAAACGACGAAGCAGTCGCCAAAGTTTTGGACGATGCTCAAGAAAAAGCATTGACAGATCTGAAGGGCGCTAAGTTCGAATTCCCAGAAAACCGCGGTTTCGGCGGCTTTGGAGGATCTGGCGGTGGTCAAGGTGGTGGTCGTGGCCCGGGTGGACGCGGCGGAGCTGGCGGTCGTCCGGCTGGTGACAATACCTAACGCTTGAGTTAGTAAATTTTTGCAATTCGACGGGCAAGCCTTGAGTTTGCCCGTCGATATTTGTAGCAACCAGTTAGAGCTTTGGGGTGTCTAGATTGAGCAGCACGATTGTCCTCAATCGTTTTCTGAGCAATTGAGGACAATTGCTCGACTCTCGAACCCAAAATTTGACTTTACGGAACATAATCGTCAGGTAGACCTTTATTGCTGGGAAAATTCTCAGGCATTGGTGGCGCTCCTATGAAAACTTCAATTTTGTTTCCGGCCATCGCCATCACGGCCTGCGTATGTTTTTCAACGTCAAGCGCTGGTGACCCACCCGCCCCACAAACCGAGCATGGTGTGCCAAAAGACGGTACACGGGAACTACGGTCCGATGGATATGCCAGGTGGCGCGAGTTTGCTCGCTCGGTAACTTATCTTCAATTGGTTGGACTCCTTGAGCACCAGAAGTTAGTAGATGAGTTGCGGATATCGGAAGTGAATCAAAAGCGCATAGTTGAATTTCGGCAATGGCAGAGAATGAGTCGTGAGTTGATTGACCGCAAGGAAGGTAAGAAGAAAGGCCCACCACCGCCAAGAGACCCGGCCGTTGGTATGGAGGCCTTAAAGTCTGCCAATGAAAAGGCGAAACAACTGATTGATGAAGTCTTGAGCGACGCAGGATTTGAGAGACTTGTTGGGTTATACGCTCAACTGCATGGTTATTCTTCCGTTCTCCGCCACACCGAAGTATCGAAGCGGATCGGGATCTCTGAACAAGAGTTAGCTAGGATGCTGGAAAAGCAGGAGCACTTGGCCGAAAATGCTTTCGAAGAAATTCGGGAGCTTGTCCGTATGGGAGCCGGCAGAGACGAGATTGCCGCCGAGTTTCAAGAAATGCGAGATTCGCATCGCGAAATGGTTAAATCCTCGCTGACAAACGAACAGCTTAATGCACTCCAAAAGCTTCAAGGCGAAAAATTCGAATTTCCGCGCGAAGTCGTCGATGCCGCACGCGGAGCGGGGGGCTCGTTTCGCTGGCGGCCACCCAGCAAAGACGGTCCATCTCATCGAAAGGAACGTCTGCCTGACCAGGAAAATAGCACAGCTAATCCGAAAAAATAACGCTGAGATTTGCCCGTCGACTCGACCAGATGAGGTTGAGGCAACGTGGCAGTTCAATATACGAGCCAACCGTTTGAGTTTACTGCCCCATTCTGCAAACGATGCAGTAATACCCAACGGCTCCATTCTCCATCGACCAATACAATTGAATTGTCCTTGACCGCAGGAGTCACAACAGGCTCGGCAGAAGCGTGTACCGCGACAGGTCCTGCAATCATGCAATAGCAATTCAGAAACAGCGCAGTGCGACGCATTTTGCCAACCCTTTGACCAGTGATTTCATTGCGAGTGTTGTCGAAGTACATTAGAGGCAGTGTTAAATTCATCGGCAAGTGTCTTTGTTGCCAGAGAGAACGCGCATGGCTATCGCTTCAAAATGCGAAGATTACCAGCAGCGAGAAACGTGGGAGATATTACCGTTGACATTGCGAGTTGCCGAGACTTTCGAAGAGTTCGTTCGCTTGAATCCCGAATTGGACGTCGAGCAAAAATCGAATGGAGAGATTGTCATAATGTCACCGGTGGGCGGCGAAAGCTCCGATCGTAATGCAGAAATAACGTTCCAGTTGCGCTTGTGGTCGAAGAAATACGGAGGTTTCACTTTTGACTCGTCCGTTATCTTTTGCCTTCCCGATGGCTCGAAGCGATCGCCGGATGCATCCTGGGTCGCGTCGAATCGATGGCTAGGATTGTCTAAAGAAGAGAGAAAGAAGTTCCCACCGATTTGCCCAGATTTCGTAATCGAACTGCGATCCGAAAGTGATACGTTGCAGGAACTTCAGGACAAGATGAACAGCTATCTCAGTAACGGCATCCTTCTTGGTTGGTTAATCGATCCGTTCCGTCGCCAGATTCACGTCTACCAACCTGGAAAACCAGTGGAAATCCTGACTTCTCCCGAAACGGTCTCCAATAACGAGGTTTTGCACGCGTTGGTTCTTGATTTGAATCCAATTTGGAATATCTGAATTCAAACCAACGCAAACATGACTGCGCCAAAGGGATGGTTGCTCTCACACTACTTCTCCAGTCCCGACTCAAGCATTTGTTGCAGTTGGTCCCAATTACTCGATGAACCGACCAGCTTGCCATCGTGGCCAATCAGGTAATAGGCTGGCACACTGCTGATCGCAAGCTGCCGCGCGAGCGGTGATTCCTTGCCAAGATAATTCTGCGCCCAAGTCAGACTGTGTGACGCGACGACACGTTGAGCCGCTTGTCGGTCTTCGTCAATGTTCAAGCCAACAACCGTGAGCGGTTTGTTGGAGTATTTGTCTAGGGTCGCTTTCAGCGACGGCATTGACTCCAAGCAAGGCGCACACCAACTGGCCCAGACATGGAACAGCACGTGTTGGCCTCGCAAATCATAGACATTGCGCACCACGCCACTGGCGTTTGCGATCTGATAGGCACTCATGTCCGATCCGACGCGAGGGCCAATGTGGCAGGGAACTTCCACTTCACCCAATTGCAACTGATTCTCCTGAGCCTGTAACTCAGTAACGACCAGGGGAATGACTTTCTGGCCAACTGCTTCGACCAGGCACCCGGCGGGTTGTTCGTAAAGTTGAATTACCAGTTCATACTCTCCAGGCTCGACTCCATGAATCGAAAATCGACCGTCCGCACCGAGTTTGACAAAGTGATGGTGATGTGAAGACAGCCAACTGTGGAAATCCGGCTGCTTGGTCCACGATAGATTGAACGGACCGGTCGGATCGAAACTGAGTTTTCATCCAGATTGAAATGAGGAGCTGACGTGGGCGAACCGACTGCGACTCTAAAACTATCTACCGGATTTCCGCTTGCGTCTTGCACAATTCCGATCCAGGCAGGTTTCGGCTCAAGCCTAAAGTCTTCCTCCAGGGGTGGATCACCAACTGCCATGTCCTTTTGCCCCAAGGCAGTCCGATAACCATCTGCTTCGATTCGAACTCGGTAACGGTTTCCCTGTCGACTGTTACTCTTGATCGTAAGAGTGTATTGACCGTTCTTCCCTTCGGTGACGCTGCTCGCCTGAAAATCGGTGGAATAAAAGTCGGGACGAAACGCCTTCACGCGAATTGCGCGGCATCGAGGAATGGGAGCACCCGTGCTTGCGTCCACAACCTTGCCAAAGATGGTTGGTGGTGCTGCCAATCGAACTTCGTGTGGCTCCGACTTGGGTATCAGTGTGGCCTGTCGGTTTGAGCGATCGCTATGCCCGGTAGTATGGTGCTATTTCGTAGTATCGACACAGCGATCTTGGCGATTGCTTTTGTCCCTGCGAAATAATGCAAAACGTTGAAGCCTTTCGTCAGATATGCTCAACCTTTGTCGACCCTTTCACACTCGTCGCGTGCGACAAGGAATTTGTTTCACGGGCGCGTCACTTGGCGCACCTGCCCTCCAGTGTTTTTAAGCTTTGCCACCTTCGCGGGTGAATAACGGAAGGCTGGAGTTTGGATCACAGATTCGCCCGAGGATCTTTTATTCGAAATAGTGATTGACTGCGAACGGAGTCGCTGATGCGTGGAGCGTCCCAGATTTTCGAACCTCGGTATCGAACCAATTGGCCGCTAACGCCGCGACGCGAGATCGCATATTGCCAGGATACGACGTCCTTTTCGCGAATGGCCTCGATATGGCAAAAGGTCGTGGGATTTCCACCTTCTACGACAAACACAAACAGAAAGCCATCGATCGTACCAGGACTGTTGTGATCCTGCGAACCGTACCGGTACACAGGCGCGGCCAGCAAACGCATTTCGCGACTGGAACTTGCATGAACCGCCTCGCTCTCATCGATCTGAGCGCTAAACTCTCGAGACAAAGTCTTGGCTTGCGATAGCCGAAGTGATGCCGTAACGTGTGGCTCGGGAGTTTGAAGGAAACGAGTGAATTGAGTGTTCGTAGGAGACGCTTGCCAAATCACTTTGTCACCAAATTTGCACAGCAAAGGCTGGTCCGTCATGGAAACGATCACATGATCAATTTGCGTATTGTTCGGATCTGGCTTTTCACGAAACCTGGCGACTGTCGGACCAATTTTTGAACTCGCAACCGGACGCATATCGTCTAGAACAAACAAATGCAACTGACCAACCTGTTGCGGCGACGCAGAGTTCGCCCATTTGTAGGCAGAGACGCGCTTAAGCGGCAAGTTGTCCAAGTTTGTAACCGTAACGACGTCGATGCTCTCCTGGACAGCCTTGACGTAATCCGGTTCGATGGAAAGCAGTTCTCTTCCGCCTCCAACTTGAACACAAAACCATGCTAGCACAACGCAGCCCGCGAAACCCGATCTGCCAACTACCATCTCCCGGCTCCCTCTGCCAAGTACCGAAACGACGAGACGTGCGTAGAAGAATAGCTTACCAAATCAATGCACTATCGACAAGACATCGTGTCTATTTTTAGGCTTGCGGCGGGATGGTACGTTCGACCGCTGGTGAGCGACGAGTAACAGTGTGCATCGGACAAGATGCGGTCGAATCGATCAAGAGAGAATCTCGTGCAGGACGTTGCCGTAGATGTCTGTCAATCGCATATCTCGACCGCCGAAGCGATAGGTTAATCGCGTGTGGTTGATGCCGATCAAGTGCAGCATGGTGGCGTGCAGATCGTGAACTTCCACCTTGTTCTCGATTGCGTGAAAACCGTACTCGTCCGTGGCTCCGTAGATCGTGCCCGGTCGGATGCCACCACCTGCCAGCCAAATCGTGTATCCGTATGGGCTGTGATCGCGTCCGGTCGACGTGCCTTGAGCGACCGGTGTGCGCCCGAATTCACCGGCCCACACGACCAACGTTTGATCAAGCAATCCGCGCGCTTTCAAGTCCTTCAATAATCCAGCGATGGGTCGATCGGTGGCCAACGCCATCTTGGCATGCCCCTCTTGCAACTTGTCGTGTTGGTCCCAGCGATTGGCACCCGCGATCAATGGTGGCGTCAATTCGATAAACCGCACACCGCGCTCGACCAATCGCCTGGCCAATAGGCACGATTGGCCGAACACCTGAGTCGCTTCGTCATCGATGCCATACAGGCGCTTCGTGGCGATCGATTCGTCGGAGGTGTCTAACAAGTCGGGTACCGCGGCCTGCATGCGAAAGGCCAGTTCGTAATTGGCGATCGTGGCTTCGATCTTGTCGACAGGCCCCAAACGCTGGCGCATTGTTTCGTCCAACCTGGAAAGCAAGTCCAACTTGCCGCGCTGCACGGACGAACTCGGTTCGGTAGGTTGGAGATTGGCCACAGGCGAAACGGAATCGCGGAAGATCGAACCTTGGTAGACCGCCGGGAGAAATCCGCTGTGAAAGTTATCTGGGCCACCGGCGGGAATCTGGTTGTTCTTGAGGACAATGTACCCTGGCAAATCCTCGCACTGTGAACCCAATCCGTACGTCACCCACGATCCCATACTGGGCTTGCCCTGTTGATTCGAACCGGTATGTAGGAACAAATTCGCGTTGGCGTGCTCCGTAAAATTGGCCACCATTGAGCGGATGATAGCCATGTCGTCAACGCATGTGGCGATGTTCGGAAACAGGTCGCTGACGGGAATTCCACTGTCGCCATATCGCCGAAATCTCCACGGCGAAGCCAGAACCGTGGGAGTGGTTTCACGCGGTATGAACTGCGTAGGCGGAGCAATCATCTTGATCGGCTGGCCATGTTCGCGTGCCAATCGCGGCTTAGGATCAAACGTGTCCACTTGCGATGGCCCACCGTCCATGTACAAAAAGATGATGCTCCTAACCTTCGCGCTGTGGTGTCCCGAGCGATCCAGCAGCGGATGGTGGCCAGCAAAGTTTGCTTCGTTGCTTTGCCCCAGCAACCCACGGTCGAGCATCATTGCGGCCAGCGCGACCGCTCCAAATCCGTTCGACGAGCGCCGCAACATATCGCGCCGATTTGGCGGCGAACGTCGTTCGGGTTTGCACTGTTGGCACGTCATGGGGCAAACGCCTTCTTGGATCAGGAGATGGCATGCTTCGTTGCGGGTCGCTGGTCGGTGTTTCAAGTACGGCGGGCAGTCGAGCTTTTTGAGTCTCGGATGAAATTTTTGAAGTCGATCGCAGCGAATTTCGCCAAGCGTACATCGGATGATCGACCGCGTCGAGCGAAGTTGCTTCCAAAGCTCTGCACCAAGATTCTAGTCGAACAGACTCGAGGTTGAACTTCCGCGCGACAGCATTCAGGTTCGAAAAACTGCCCGCTTCTGATTCGACTTCCACGGACGCCCGCAGATATCGATCGACGTCGTTAACCTGAGTCTTCCAACGGCTGGCCAAGAGTGTTCGGGCCGGCACTTGCAATGCCGAGCGCAGTTCCCTCAGTGCCTGCATCGTCGCATACGTCGCCTCGGGCGGATCGATATATGCCTGCTGGAAACGCGAGCTTCGCAGATAACCGGCCAAGGCGTAGTAATCGCGCGTCGAAATTGCATCAAACTTGTGATCGTGGCATCGAGCGCAGGAAATCGTTTGACCCAAGAAAGCTTTACCGATCGTGTCGATTTGATTATCGATTCGGTCCGCTTGCTCTTGCCGAATGTCAACCGGCGACTGCTTGCCCTCAAGCATCCAGTAGAATCCCGTGGCCAGGATCGATTCGTTCGACCCGTCGAGAACGTTCCTGCGAGGCTCGGTCAGCAAATCGCCCGCCAGATGTTCGTTTACAAACTGATCGTACGGAAGATCGTCGTTCAGTGCGCCGATGACATAATCGCGGTAACGCCAAGCGTTGTGCAAGTCGTAATCGAACTCGAACCCTTGAGTCTCGGAAAACCGCATCACGTCCAACCAATGCCTGGCCCAACGCTCGCCATAGTGTGGCGAAGCAAGCAAGCGATCGACCAATCGTTCGAACGCATCCGGCCGATCGTCGCTCGTAAAACTTGTAACTTCAGCCGGCGTCGGTGGCAGGCCCGTTAGGTCAAAGGTCAACCGGCGGATCAGCACTCCTGGGTCCGCCTGAAGCGCTGGGACCAATCCAACCGCATCAAGTTTTTCGAGAACAAATCGATCCACCGGAAGAGTGCACCAATCCGCATTCTTGACGATCGGAGGCGCGGCGGGCCGGACAGGTTGATACGCCCAGTGGTCCATGCGATCCAACAGATTGAAAGCAGCGGCTGGCTGCGGTCGATGGGACTGCGAACTCAATTCGGCCGGCATCGGAGCTCCGCGTTTTACCCAGGTGGTCAGGTCTGCGATATGTTCGTCGCTCAACTTGCCGCGCGGCGGCATTTTCAGATCTTCGTCGCTGTACGCGATCGCGCGTAGGAGCAAACTATTTCCTGGCTGGTCCTCCAATACCGCCCTGCCGCGGTCGCCACCTGCGCGCAGGCCGGACCGACTGGCCAGCATCAAACCACTCTCTTGCTTGTCGGTGCCATGACACTCGTAGCACTGTTCGACCAAAATAGCGCGAATGCGTTTTTCGAAAAACTCGACGCCCGCCGAATCGTTACGTTGTTCTGACTGTGCGAATAAGGCAACGCTCGGCAGACCGCCGACGAAAACTGCCCAGGCGACTGCGATCGATCCGCTGAATTTAATTCTGCCTACCCATCGCCACATGTCACATAAGTCCTTGCCAAACGGCCAGCCAGTAAGTTGAGTCGCGATCAACTTCGATAGCTCATTAACATGAATGTTCAGTCTTCATCCGGAACATTAAACAGCTCGGCGGTATCGAGCTTTGCATTTGGCCTGCACTTGGGCGCTAGCTGCTGCGGTGGAACAACGGTCTCAATCTTGCGAAAATGCGACCCATCGCTTTCAGTCATCACGTGAATCCGCGACGCGGGAACGTCGACGACCCAATATTCAGCAACGCCACTCTCTGCGTACAAATCCGCTTTTTCTTGAAGGTCGCCAGCGAGGCTGCTGTCGGAGACTTCGATCAACAAGAGAACATCCGAAGCCGTCGGTCGCGTTCGCCGGTAACGTCGGGGTTTCAACCACAAGACATCGGGCTCCGGTCGATCGTCGTTACAGGCAAAGCCGCACTGGACACGAACGGTGACTTCGGTTGCTTTGGTTTGATCTGTCGACCAGCGAGTTAGATAATCGATGTAGTCGTCGTGAATAGGGCCAGCCGGATTCATAAATCGTAACTCCCCTCGGATCAGTTCGATCTTGCGAGGCCCCAGCCCGTCGAAAGCTCCCCGCTCCGCCATCGAATCAAAATCAGCTCCCGTGAGTCTCGCTACAACGCTCATTTGCATTCCTCCAAAACTCATGGACATGGACATCGGCTCGACAAACGAAATCTCAAGATCGATTATAATGCACGCGCGCTGGTGTCGCGAGCAGCGGATATAGTTTCCCTTTTACGCCATAACATATTATGCGAACTCTATTAGTTGTCGGATTAGCATTCATGTTCACAACAGGACGATCGCTCCATGGAGAGGAACTGCGAAGTTCGGTAGTCTTTTATGCATCATTTGACGAAGTATTGCAGGCCGACGTCGGAGGTGGCCAGAGAACACTCGATACGCGGTTCAACGATCCAACCAAGCCTGGACAGTTCGTGTTTGAAAAGGGTTTCGACGCGAAGGTGTTTCGCATCGCCAAGGGACGTGGCATTCACGGCGGGGCGCTGGAGGCGATGGATGTGTTGCCGAACAATGGTCGCGTGTTTTTCCCAGCCAAAGGGAACCTCCCGTACGACAGTCACGGATGGAGCGGCGCACTGTCGGTGTGGTGCCAGACGGATCCCAACCGCTTGCTGAAGACGACCTTTTGCGACCCAATTCAGATTACGCAAAAAGGAGCCAACAACGGTGGTTTGTGGTTCGATTTCAATAATGCTCGTCCGCGCGACATGCGTCACGGAGCATTTCCCGCCGTACCCGAAGGTGAGAAGCCAATCGCCGAGGACCATCCACAGGCCCCGATTGTGCGCATCCCGAAGATCGACTGGCGGGCGAGCGACTGGCACCACGTAGTTCTGAACTGGAACGGTTTCGATTCAGGGGAGCCTGCCGTATCGCAGATCTACATCGATGGCAAACGAATCGGTGAAATTCGAGACCGTCCGCTGGCAATGAAATGGGACCTCGACCGGACAGGAATTTATATCGCTGTCAACTACATTGGCTTGCTCGATGAGTTGGCCATCTTCCGCAGAGCGATCACCGAGGAAGAAGTGCGAATGCTGCATAGTCAACCGGATCTTCTAGTTGGTAAGTGATTGAACTGCGTAAACGTCCTTTGTCCAATGAACCTGATGAGAAGAGATGACAACCATGCCGCAATCTCGGTCCAGGTAACCGATGCCCAACGGACGGCTATCGAAAAAGCGGACGTCGGCGTTCGCAAGTGGACGGGGACCTACGATGTTTACCCTCGCGCGCAGACAACGTAAAAAGATGGTCGCGTTGCATTTTGTCCCGTAGGGGCAGCCTGTCGGTAGAAAAACGAAGAGGCTACACGTTTGCGCCTGTCGATAACAACAAGGACGAACACACATGACGGCCAGACCCTACTATTACCGACAGGCTGTCCCTACGGGACAAAATGCATCACGCGGACGCTGTTCTACCGACATTTCGTCCCTACGGGACTATTCGAATAGCCACAAAATGAAGTATCCAATATGACAATACCATTCTCGGGTTGATGTATTTCCTATAGAACGACGCATCGATCCCGGAGGCCAATCGCCGCGAATATCGTCGTATTGGACTACTCTCCTAAAGTGCAGTCTCAAAGGTGAGCCTGCGAAGGTCAAACATTCAGCAAGCTCACGGTCACTTGCGCTGGCATTCAACATGCTCACTGTCCGTTTTTCGACTGAACGCTATCCAGTTCCTCCCAGCGAATGTATGATTCGGCCAGCCGATTTTCTAGCTCTTTGAGTCGAAGTTGCTCGCGGGCAATTGCGTCGCCCGGCTGCTGGTAGAAATTCGCTTGCGCCATCGCTTGATGCAGCGAGGCGATGTCAATTTCGAGACTCTCGATTGTCGCGGGAAGCGTAACCAGTTCCTGCTGTTCTTTGTACGAAAGTCGCCTCGTTTGCGATGACGTATCGTTCTTGGAAACTGTCGTTTCCTTTTTTCGACTGTCTTTGCGGTTATCCATCGCGGCTTCAGCTATAGGTCTTTGCCGCAGCCAGTCGTCGTAGCCGCCATCGTATTCTTTGAGACCGAAATCATCGAAAACGATAGTGCTGGTAACTACATTATTCAGAAACTCACGATCGTGGCTTACCAGCAGTACCGTTCCTGCAAACTGAACCAACCGATCTTCCAATAACTCCAATGTTTCTGCGTCCAGGTCGTTGGTTGGCTCGTCGAGCACAACGACGTTGGCTGGTTTAGCGAACAGTCGCGCCAAGAGTACTCGATTGCGTTCGCCACCGGATAGAAAGCGGACTGGTGTTCGCGCGCGTTCGGGACTGAACAGAAAATCTTCCAAGTAACCGATAATATGTCGCGACTGGTCGCCGATCCAAACTGTGTCGTAGCCGTCTCCTACGTTTTCTTGCACTGTCTTTTCATCGTCCAGTTGTTGGCGAAGTTGGTCGAAGTAGGCGATTTGCAATTTCGTGCCCAAGCGCACTGAACCTTGCTGGGGTGGCAACTGGCCTAATAAAATACGAAGTAGAGTCGTTTTGCCAGCTCCGTTTTTCCCCACGATGCCGACCTTGTCTCCACGCATTATCGTCGTCGAAAAATTGCCAACGATGGTTCGATCTTCATAGGCGAATGAAACTCCCTTGACCTCGGCCACTAACATGCCGCTGCGTTCACCCTCCTGTATTTGCAGATCTACACTTCCCGGAGCCGAGCGACGCTCTTGCCGAATGCGTCGCAATTGTTCCAGAGCTCGGACACGACCTTCGTTGCGTGTACGACGAGCTTTGATGCCTGTACGAATCCAAATTTCTTCTTGAGCGAGTTTCTTGTCGAACAGAGCCGCTTGCTTTTCTTCGGCGGCCAACGCGTCCGCTTTGCGTTTCAAGAAAGTGTCGTAATCGCACGACCAATCAAACAGCCGCCCGCGGTCTATTTCTAATATGCGCGTCGCCAGTTGGCGAAGAAATGCTCGATCGTGAGTAACGAAGATCAGCGTGCCGTTCCAGCGCGCGAGAAAATCCTCCAGCCATTCAATGGCACCAATATCGAGGTGATTCGTGGGTTCGTCCAGCAACAGCAAATCCGGCTCAGCTACCAGCGCGCGGGCTAACAGTACTCGCCGCTTCATTCCCGACGACAAGGCATCGAAGGACAAGCCACCATCAAGCTGCATGCGCGATAGAATTTGCTCGACTTGATGTTGGCGGCGCCACTCGGATTCATGATCACCATGACCAGCGGAAAGTGACGCGTTCTCGATCTCCTTCAACAAGCCTTGCGCGATAACATCGGCAACTCTACCGTGCAAGTTGCTTGGTACATCTTGAGGCAAGAGCGAAACTCTGGCCGTTGCATTCAATAACACTTGACCACTATCGGGCTCGACGTCATCGCACAGAATACGCATGAAAGTTGTCTTGCCAGAACCATTGCGTCCCAGCAATCCGATTCGCTGTCCCGGTTCGATCTGGCACGAAACTCCGTCCAGCAAGGACGGTCCGCGAAATCCTATTCGCAAATCTCGGATGGTAATCAGAGGCATGGCTCGCAACTTTCCGCGCACACTTGTCGATGAACCTTCAGCATTAGAATCGCAACTGACAAAATCGAAGCCAAACGAGAGCCAAGATCACCGTTCCGGAAAACGCCAGGCTTACGAAACAACCGCCCAGTAGACTTGCAAACAACGAAAGGTGCCATTGCCATGTACCGAATTCGATAATCATGATTACAAGAATCGGTATCCCGCCCACGAGAACTCCTGCGCAATACAACACGACTCCACCTAGAGCCAGCTTGTGACATGTCGGACGGAGCAACAGCGAAAGCCATCCAAAGGCAATACATCCTGCGATCAAACTGATAATCGCGCCAATTGCCAAGGGCCAAAGATTTTTATCGATCGGATTAGCGAATTGTGAAACGCCCGCAAAAAGACCTTTGACCAATATCACAGCCAATGCGACAACAGTCGTCAATTCAAACAGTCCTCCGATTGTCAAATCGCGACTCTGTGCAGGCACTTCATTTGCACCTAGCGCATGCTTACTGAACAACTGTCGCAAAAGAACCAATAAAGCGACGGGAATTGTAATCATGGCGACGAATATTGCCATCAAGAAGATCATTTCTATCAACTCGTTATTGTTTGGCCAATTGCGTTGTGATTGTGGGAAAAGTCCGGAAAATAGCAACAAGAAAACGGTGGTTACTGGGGTATAGAAAAAGACAATGGCCAGAGATAGCAAGAGCGTTTTGACCCATATCCGAAACGGCAATAAACAGGGCAAGATCGCGAGCAGACCCAGCGACGCCAGGGCAGGAGAAACAAAAGCCGTTAGTAGAAAAATCGTCATTGTCCCAGATGTGGGGGGTGGCACGGATTCGAAGTATTTGGCGATCGATAACGTGCCAATCCAAACCGCGACCGCAAGTACACTTACACCTCCAATGCCCCAAGTGTACCCGTCCAATTCGGATCGATCTTTCAATTCGTAGCGAAAAACATGGCCACTATGCTGAAGTGAATCGGCATGCGTCGCAAGCGCCTCGATGCGCAAGAACGGATCTGGGCAAGCAACGTAACCTGTTGGGCGACGAAGCGGCTGAGATTCATTTGTGTCAACATTATCTGGTAGGTCCGACATGTAGCAGTCCCTGGGGATTTGCCACATTGCGTGTGAGCGAAGTGTACCAGTGACTCCTCTCGCGCGCGTGGCATCGTGGTTATTTGGCGGAATCCATAAAGAATTGTCCTTCCTCTGCTAGTCGCTGGCGGAGCGTTTCGTACGGCAACTGTTGTACGCTCGTGTTCCGGTCGATGGCCATCGCGGCAGCCGTGCCCGCCGAGTGTCCCATGACCATGAACACTGGCTCCATGCGGATTGATCCATAGGCGGGATGAGAGCTAGAGATACAAACCGGCACAAGCAGATTGCTGCACTGAGATTCACTGGGGACAATCGAACGATAGGAAATTGCATAGGCGCGAGGTTTTTCACCTAGAGAACCGTCAACGTAAAGTTCTCCTTGGGGGTCGACGTAATAGCCCACTTGATGCGAATCGACCATGTAGCTGCCAATGGCTATTCCATCTTCGGCCTGGCGCGTGCCACCGCGCAGCGCGTTGTGCTCCGTCATCACATAGTCGCTAACCATGCGGCGAGCTTCGCGAACGTACAACTGATAAGAAAAATTGTCGTTGTCGGCAAACTCGTCTCGTGGTAAGCCGTACTGGGCTAACTCGTCGCGCACCGCAGCAGGAACACGTGGATCATTCACCAGGAAGTAGAGCTTGCCCAAGGCGAAGTCCTTGTGTTGCTGCATCAATTTCGCTCGCAGATTATAATCGCCCTCCGCCCAGCCGTAATTCGCTCCAGGCATGTTCGACACATTGACGTCCACTTTGCGGTTTGGGAGTGGCCCCATACTCATCAGACTTCGCAATGTGATATTCGGATTCGCAGCACAGGTACGTCCCAGCAATTCGAACCAACGCGGATTGTAGTTGGCGGGTTTCTCGATTGGCCGGCGGTTGTTGGGATCGTTGGTCAGCGTATATCGAAAGCAATAAGCCTGTACGCGCTGGTCGGCTTGACCGTTAACTCCGGGCGGGGCAGATGCGATAAAGGGGAGCAGACCCGACGCCGGATTACCTGGCGACAGGAACGGGTCAATTTGTATTGGACCAGATGAAGCGGCATACAATTCTGCGTATCGTTTGCCGCGCACTCCATTGAACTGCTCGCCGTAGGTTTCGTTCGATTCGCGCCCTACGATGTAACGTATACCGGCCCGAGCCATCAAGTCTCCATCGTACGTGGCATCGATGAACATCTTGGCCGAGTAACGATTACCGCTCTCCATGCGCAGTCCCTGGATTCGATTGGCTTGCTTCTCAACAGCTTGACTTAGTTCGAGTCGTTCTCCCCGATAGACGGTCACGCCCGCCTCGCGCAGCATGTCTTCGAAAATGCTCTCGGCCACGCGCGGTTCAAACACCCATTGCATCCGAAAGGGATCGTTCTTACCTGTAAATACTCGATTCGCCGAGCGAGCGAAATAGGCTTCGCGCGATTCACTGCGCCAAACAGTGGGATCTTGGTAGTACTGGTAGATTCGCTGAAAGAACAATCGCGCCCGTCCGCCAATGCGGCTGTGCGAGTTCATGTCGGTCGCGCACAGGCCCGAAGTCATCACACCTCCCACGTGCCGGTAAGGTTCGACCAGCATCACGGTCCGGCCATTCTCGGCCGCGGAAATCGCCGCCATAATTCCAGCGGGCGTGCCGCCATACACCAATACATCGCAAACTCGCGACTCAGCTCCACGGGCTGCTAGCGCTAGCAGACACAGAACTAAACTCCAAGCCAGTGTTAAACGTGCAATCATTGAACTAGTCCCAAAAGCAACCTTCGATGAAATTTTCCTGGTTGGACCTGCCGATCGATCATTTTAATGGCAATACCGTTCAACGAACGTGGGATAAGCTTCCAGCCTTGTTATACCCCACATCTTTTTTGACATAAGTTGACCAATGACCAGTTTTCCTAAATTCCCCAACGTTACCTCGCTAGCAAAGAA
>SYJV01000423.1 GCA_005798335.1 Planctomycetaceae bacterium
GTAAGGATCTCAAGAAAAGTATCCAAATCGATCTTGATTCGAGGGAATTGAAGGTTAGGAATTCGATCATTCTTATGTCAAGAAAGATGTGGGGTATAACAAGGCTGGAAGCTTATCCCACGTTCGTTGAACGGTATTGGTGTTAAAGGATGTGCATTTTCGTGCACCGCTAAAGGCATCCATGCTTACCACTAGAAGAAAGTCCTTATCCACCAAGGACTTGAAATGGAGCGGAGGGGAGTCGAACCCCCGGCCTCAGCATTGCGAACGCTGCGCTCTCCCAACTGAGCTACCGCCCCGGCTTGTAAGATTTTCTTCAACGAAAAGGCTCGCGCTTGTGGCACTTCGAAATTCGTCGTACCGCTAGGCAATCTGACCGTGGCCGGATTTCGCGCGAGCCTCTCATCATTTACTGAAGAGAGAAAATCTAATTTCTTCTGGGCGAACTGTCCAGTTGGGCGCTTAGATTACGCCGCCGTGCACGCGATAGGGAGTCATATGATCGGGTTGATCAAGAAACCAGAATCGTTCCCACTCTTGAATCAACAGCCTTAGATTCTCAGACGTATAAATCAACTGCTCAGCACGTTTTTCTGGAATTGCCGAGTATATGGGGAGGGCGCAACCCGACGCCGTCAAACATCCCAGCAGCAAAGCAGCACATAACCAGCGTCGCATGTTTTTCCTCCGTGAACTTTGTCGCGAAACTTCCAGCGTCTCACATCCTGTGGGACATTTCCAAGGCCTACTTGACGTCGTTGGGGCCAGTCTCTAGCTCGTCGAGAACATCATTGTCCTCTGGCAAGGTTCCCAGCTTTAGTCGCATCTGGTCACCAGCGGGTGAGTTCTCGAGCAACTTCGCGCGCCATTCCATCTCTTTTCCAGGCTTAAAAGTCACAACAAACTTCTCGGGGACTTCAACTTGATGCCCCGTTCGAGGGTTGCGTGCCTTGCGAGCCTTTCGAGTTTTGATCTGGAAAACGCCGAAGTTGCGCAGTTCCACGCGCCCTTCTTCCATCAACGTCTCAATAATGCCATTGAACGTACGCTGAACAATATCCTTGATCTGGAGTTGTGTCAGCCCAGTCGTATCGGAAATCGTTTTTACGATCTCTTTTTTGGTCACTTCGCCTAGCTCCTTTAGCCAGCCTCCAAATGCCATAAGTCATTTGTTAGCCAGAGTTTATAGTAAGCGAAGTCTAGTGGCATCCGAAGAACTCGTCAAGGCCGCGAAGCAAACCTGCCGCACGACAATGAAATCTTCAACCCACTTGGAATATAAAATCGTCTTCCTATCCCGCAAACTTGATAGATTCCGCACGATTGATTCGATTGATCCAATTCAACACCCATTATTTTGGAGGCGTCTGCTCGTCGCCACATATTCGGACAAGGATTCTGTTTTTTTGCTACTAAAGCAAACGACACACTATGGCTGAGGCGAGCTGCTGCCCGGTCAAACGTCCGTTCGGCGGCGAAATGGACGAGTGGGTTGGTTGGCTGATTGAGATTCTCGAGGCTTCGTGTTTGGTGGTTGAACACCTTCTACAGGCCGATGGGTTTTCGAAAACCAGGTTGTTGGTGGCGAATAATTTTCAGGGGCCCTTTGTAGTTCACCGATATGCCCGAGGTATTCCCGACGAACCTCTGGATGTTGCCGAACGGCATCGGGAGGGCCTTCAAAGAAAACCGCACCTTTGTTGATAACGTAACATCGATCGACCGTTTCCAAAATCTCGCGAGCTGCGTGATCGGTGATCAAAATGGAAATGCCATCATTGCGCAGGCGCCGAATTATTTCCTGGATGCTCTGCACCGTCACGGGATCGATCCCGGCAAAGGGTTCGTCGAGCATAATAATACGTGGATCGGAAACCAAGCATCTGGCGATTTCCAAGCGGCGGCGTTCGCCACCGGACAACCTTCCAGCGCGACTTTTGCGAATATGCTTGATATCAAAATCGGATAACAATTGATCGGTACGAGCTTTTCGCTGACGGTAAGGAATTCCCAACAATTCGAGCACCGCCAAGATATTTTGCTCGACGGTCAACTTGCGAAACACGCTCGATTCTTGCGCCAGATATCCCATCCTTCCTTCATTGGCGCGACGGAACATAGGCCAGTCCGTGACTTCCAAGTCGCTAAGAAACACTCGGCCACGATCCGGGCGTATCATGCCGCAGGTCATGCGAAAACTGGTGGACTTTCCAGCTCCATTGGGACCCAGCAGTCCCACAATTTCGGCTTCGCCCACATGAAAGCTAACGTCGCTGACAACCTTGCGTCGACCGTAGACTTTTTCCAATCCTTCCGCCCGCAGAACATCCATGCACCATGCTCCTGTCTTCACTGCTGCTATCTATCGGATCAATCTCATGCGTCCAATGTTTGGTAGAAACGGAATGGGTGCTCGCCAATAATGTGGAAAGAACACCAATAACGCTTTGCCTACAATAAACCGTCGCTCCACGTAATTATGACCGGTCCACGCTCGTGCATCGGAGCTGGCGGCACTATTGTCACCCATGGGAAAAAACTGCTCAGCTTCGAGCTGAAATTCGAGCCGATTGCGTTTGGCGCCAAAAAGATTGGACTTCGCCCACCACTCAGGTTGTGAATAGGTCGCCGAAATCGCTAACCAAGTTCGCATGTCCATGGCGATTCGAAAATTGTTGATCTCATTGCGCAATTCGGGATCCGGCAAACCATCGACCAGCGAGGAATCGAAAAGATCATAATCAGAGTATCTAGAAAAGTTTTGGTGACCCGCAATGTAATAAATATCACGCCACACTTGTGCTCGATCAAGTTTGATATCTACGTCTTTCGCACCAATGCCGATCGGGGCAGCATCCATGGGGTCCTGCGGCGACCAGTGTGGTCGTCGCTGATCGGCTGATCGCCAACGATGGGAGTCGTAGTCGGTCGAACGATCGAATTTTACTGGCCAGCCATTTACCCAAAGTACGATGCGATCATCGAAATTCGCTATGCGTAGGCGATATCGCCCCGGGCCCCTGACACGGGTTTGCGCTGTGGGAACCGAATTGCCAAATACCTCTACCGACTGATCTCGATCAAGCGCTTTCAGGCTGGCTTTGCCCGATGCAACATCGATGTCACACCGAAAGTGCAATCCAAACTCGACCAAATCCAGGCTTACAATTCCGGATTGGCCTGCGATTTCCACAGCGAATTCTGCTGCCAGATCGCCAACCCAGTGCAATCCGTCATTGGGTGGCTTGCCAAGATTGCTTGCATTGCGAGATTCATTCAGCCGATGAATCGCGCGGTTCTCGCGCGTGATCTTTGGGTGCAGCTTGCTGGCACCAGAATACACGTTGCCGCGAAGTGTTTCGACTGTCGTGTTATAGGCAAGATAGTCAGTAATTAAATTGACGTTATAGGGCGCGGTCGGGGTCGGTGTGTTGCTTCTAGCGAGTTGCTCCCAAGAATCTGAATCCAAATATTGGTGAAAGTAACGTAGCCACTGAGTGTTGGTGGATTTCCCGGGCTTTACCTCAGCGCTCCAACCTTGAGCCTGATGGTTAACTTGCCAACCAGTCGGCGCTGTCGATTCTGCGGCGGGCGCTGGCCACGGCTGCCAGAGACTTGGCCAGCCGGCGCTAATCATCTTGGGCGCAAGATGTTCCGAATCGTAAACAACTTGGGACATGGCCACAATTTTATGCGGCGGCTTTCTGGCTATTTGCCACGGTTGATCCGCACCCTTTCGTGTATAGATGTCCCCTAATTCAATTCGCAGATGTTCCCCAGGCAAACCAATGAGTCGCTTGATATAGTTCATTCGCGCGTCATTTGGGTATTTAAAGACCAACACGTCCCATCGATTAGGGTCGCGAAAGATGTAATCAAATTTGCTGACTAATATGCGATCGCCCGAGAATGTAGCGTGATTTCCATTTCCTGCAAAATCATAGGCGTTCTCAGCGCGGCAATTCGAACAATAGCCTGCTATTGCGACCCGGTTTGTCAGCTTGCCAGATTCTTGCTCGAATTCTAGGCTGGCCGTATTCTGAAATTGATCGCCGCAATACTCACATTGAATATCCTTGTGAGCACCCATCAGCGTTGGTGCCATGGAACCGGTTGGGATGACAAACGCTTCCGCCACAAACGCGCGGAACAAGAACGCCAAGATGAACGCGATGATAATTGACTCAGCGGTTTCGCGTGTATTTTGATGCGGTTCGGTTGACTTTTCCGATTCTGCTTTTGTGTCGCTCTTCGAACTCTTCATACTTTTGCTCAACAAAGTGCCCTCGGGTTACACCAATACAAGCCCGACGCGCGCGCATCAATCCAGCAGGCGTCAATCTAGGCTCTCACTCCCTTGCGCGTCGGGCTTGTATTGGTAAATTCCCATGTGCCGCTCGCCTTGGGCCAACGTCTAGAAAGCTTGTCCGACGGAATTGTACCATTGGATCGATTTTCGAAGAATGCGAAACTGGGCAACTTTTTAGGCCGTATTGAGGGGAAATTACCGCTTTGTCTGCTGTTTTGATACGTGGAAATTCGTACAAGTAGACAGAATATTGTGGCCCAAGGAGATTTTGGAATCCTGAATCATTCCTCATAGATACCTTTTCGTCGCGGAAGCACGATGGATGACCAGCCTGTCGAAAAAGACCAAGTGATGCGATTGTTGGACGCCAATGCAAATCGGGCGGCCGAGGGGCTGCGGACGTTGGACGAAATCGCGCGGCTGGTTTGCGAAGACGCGTGGTCGGCAGCACAGATTAAGAACTTGCGTCACGAGTTAGCAATAGTCGTGGCCCAAATTCCGCGTCGCGATCGACTGTCGGCGCGATCAACTGAGACAGACGCGGGTGCGAAGTTGACATCTGAGGGCGAAGGCCAACGTGCTTCATGGAGGAGCATCATTGAGGCGGCTGCCGAGCGAGTGGGCCAGTCGCTGCGCTGTTTGGAAGAGTTTTCTAAATTCCTCAGCGCCGATATTGCCTCTGGCTTTAAGAGCTTGCGGTACCGCACCTACGACATTTTGGCTGGTGTTGAGCTGCGTCTAAAGTCACCCACCTGCCTCAAGCATGCAAGACTGTATGTGTTGGTGGATTGCCAGCGACCAATTGAACAGTTTGTCCGCTACCTCAGTGACTTAGTTGCGGATGGTGCGGACGTGATACAAATTCGCGACAAAGAGCTCGTTGACAGTCTGCTGCTGCAGTATGTCCAAGCAGCAGTGCAAGGTCTAGTTGGAACAAGAGCCTTCATCATCGTCAATGATCGACCGGACATTGCGTTGTGTTCGGGAGCTGCTGGAGTGCATGTCGGGCAAGAAGATTTGCCGATTGGCATGGTTCGACGACTCGTTGGCTATGGCTTACTTGTCGGCGTTTCCACGCACTCGCTGGAACAGGCACTCGAGGCTGAGCGGCAGGGCGCGGACTACATCGGCGTCGGTCCGACTTTCCCTACAACGACCAAAAGGTTCGAGAGCTTTCCGGGCCTGGAATTGGTACGCCAAGTGAGTCAACGGATCACTATTCCAGCGTTTGCAATCGGCGGAATTTCGCATGAAAATCTATCGCAAGTTTTGCACGCTGGTGCCTATGGAGTTGCTTTGTCTTCTGCTATTCACAGTGCTGCAGAACCCCGAAGTGCTACGTTGGAAATCGCTGGTCGGATACGCAAGATTCTGGCCGAACGCGATGCAGCGCGCGACGCTACCAATGCTGCAGAGCGAGTCAACGTTCAACCTCAAGAATCGTGAGTGACTTCTGAAAGGAATTCAGTACCAGTTCATTAGCACCATTTATAGAAGTCGCTTGATCGAATCGGCGAGGTCTCGCATGCCTTGGGGAGTGTAACCTTCCCAGACTCGTTGGATGATACCGTGGCGATCGACCAAGACTGTCGTCGGATAGCCGAGTTCGCCGTTGGTGAGCATTTTGCCGATCAGCATTCGGGTCATTGCTGTCGGATCACAATATGTCGGCAGTCCTGGCGCGACTTTGGTTATATAGGCTTCGGTTTGTTTGGCCAGTTCCTGCAGGTCATCTTCGGAACCGCCTGAGCAAGATACGGACAACACCAAAATGTTGGGATCGTCTTTCAGTTGTTGAGCAACTTTGGCGAATCCCGGAAACTCCATTCGACAAGGTGGACACCAAGTACCCCAAAAATGGAGCACGGTGACTTTTCCATTGAAATCTTGGTTCGACATTGGGGTCGTGGAATGGACCAGTGGGTGAAGTTCGACATCGGGCAGGGGCTGACCAATCGCTGGAATGCGCAGGGGCTGGCCCATCCGTGCCAGGACTGAAATGCCTAGCACCATGAATAAAACACACAACAGAATATGCGTCGAGGAAAAGGACGACAAAAGTTTAGTCATGCTGCTCACTCGAAACTCCTGCTGATTATGGAAAGAAAAAATTCTGGGTTGTGCGTCAGGCTTGAGCGCAGCCTTTGTCCGCCCTGCTCGCCCCAATGCTCGACGGTAGCACCTGGAATTATAGCCAATGGACATCCCCAGAGTTTGATTGCACGTGGGTCCCAGGTTTCTCTGAGCGAGAATTCGGTTATCATTCCACAAGTTTTTCATGCTCGATCCAACGTTCGTCTAGATGTGCGGAGTTAACATGAGCGCAGGTGCGTCGCGTCCGGTGGTGTACATTACTCCGGAAGCCTTGGTCAGGGCCGAAGGTCCATGGGTAACCATGCTCGAACAAGCAGGATTTGAAGTACGCTTTCCCGACGACTCCACATTCGGTCGCGGGACCGCTGGAGACGCTGAAACACTGCGAGTTTTGGCGGATGCCTCCGCTGTCATTGCTGGCGGCGAACATTTCACTCCGACGGTCATTGGCGGTCTAAGCAATTTGCGCGTCATAGCTCGTTGCGGAGTGGGCTTCGACCGTGTCAATGTCGGAGTCTGTACAGAGCGAGGAATTCCGCTGACAATTACTCCCACGTCGAACCACGAATCGGTCGCCGAGACAACTTTTGCACTCATATTAGCGCTTGCCAAAGGAATTGTGGTCAATGACGCACGCACGCGCGCTGGCAATTGGGAGCGGGCGTCTAACGAACCTATTCGCCGCAAGACACTAGGTATATTTGGCTTGGGACGCATTGGGCGCAGTACCGCAATTCGCGGTCGAGGAATGGCGATGAATGTGATCGCCACAGAGGCGTTCCCTGATCGAAAATTTGCTGAGCAATATGGTATTCGTTTAGTCGATTTTGATACGTTGCTGGCCGAGAGCGATTGCCTTTCGCTGCACTGTCCGCTGAACGATGAGACTCGCGGCATGTTCAATCGCTCCGTGTTCCAACGCATGAAGCCCGGCAGCGTATTGATCAACACCGCGCGCGGTGGATTAGTGGTCGAAGCAGATTTAATTGAGGCACTCAAACACGGACCGCTGTCCGGAGCCGGACTGGACGTTTTCGAAGTGGAACCCGTATCGGCCAGCAATCCACTTTTTCAGCTCTCCAACGTCGTCGTTCATCCTCACCTGGCCGGAGTCGACTGGCTGTCACAGAACGAGATGGCAAACGAATGCGCCGACTGTATTATCAAGCTGTCTCGCAACCAATGGCCCGACGGCGCTGTAGTCAACGATTCCCTGCGTCATTCTTGGAAATGGTAACGATACCTATTACCGGAGCTCCGCGAATGCAATCTTCGAACTCAATTCGATTTTGGATGATTTTCGTTTCCTGCTACCTATTTGTGTTTTCATTAAACGCTTGGATCTGGGCGGCTGATAAACCGAATATTATCTACTTGATGGCCGACGATATGGGTTGGGGAGATGCCGGATGTTACGGGCAAAAACATATTGCCACGCCCAACATCGACCAACTGGCTCTCGCAGGAACTCGATTTACCAACGTCTACGCCGGAGGATCCGTTTGCGCTCCGTCGCGCTGCGTGTTGATGACCGGCAAGCACTTGGGACACTGCCGCGTTCGAGGCAACTCGGGAATTGTTGGTGGAGTCGGGCCTGAACAACGTGTTCCGCTGGAACCTGCGGATGTGACCGTAGCGATGTTGCTCAAGCAAGCTGGCTACTCGACCGGCATGACGGGCAAATGGGGGCTCGGCGAACCAGAAACAAACGGCGTGCCGAACAAGAAAGGTTTCGATGAATGGTTTGGTTACTTAAATCAGCAACACGCCCACAATTATTATCCCGACTACCTTTGGCGCAACCAAAACCGATTTACCGTGGAAGGGAATTTGAACGGTCAAACCCGACAGTACTCGCATGACTTGTTTGCCGAGTTCTCGTTGGAATTGGTGCGCAAGTTCCAAGACAAGCCATTTTTCTTGTATCTCCCCTGGACGGCACCGCATGGCAAATATGTGATACCAGATTTGGAGCAATACGCGGACAAAGATTGGCCACATGATTTCAAGGTCCATGCTGCTATGGTCACGCGCCTGGATCGCGACCTCGGCCGGCTGATGAAGTTGCTCAAAGAACTAAAGTTGGATGAAAAAACGATCGTGTTCTTTTGTTCGGACAATGGCGGAGTCGAACGTCGCGATGGCGTCTTGGACAGCGTGGGACCGTTTCGGGGCAAGAAAGGGAGCCAATTCGAAGGCGGACTGCGGGTCCCCATGATTGTGCGTTGGCCAAGTAAAGTGCCTGCGGGTGCGGTCAGTGACATGCCTTGGTATTTCGCGGACGTACTACCAACTGTGTGCGAAATCGGCGGCACTGCATCGAAAGAAACTGTAGATGGAGTCAGTGTGCTGCCAACGATTCTAGGAGGCCAACAGCCGGAACTGCGCACGCGCATGATGTACTGGGAACAATTCAGCGATGGTTTCCAGCAAGCGGTTCGCCAAAGTGATTGGAAGGGACATTTCGCAACCGCAACTCAGAGTTTCGAACTCTATAATCTCGCTGACGATCTTTTGGAAACAAGGAACGTGGCAGCACAACACCCGACAGTTGTCGATCAGATGCGCTCGTTCATGATGGCAGCGCACACTCCCTCGCCAAATTGGCCGGACAAATCGCCAGCAAAAAAAAGGGCCAGTAAGAAAGCATCACTTACTAGCAAGTGACCGTGGCAAGATCAGTCTATAGTTGAATTCTCTACCTATGCGTCTATCTTCCCCGTGACCGGGTAACAAACATCGAATGCACTTGCCAGGATTTTCGAATTGCAAGTATGTTTCATCAGGTATGCCCAAAGTAAGCTAACACAAATTGCTGTAATATCTCGGTACGTATTCATTTCCCAAGCACAGCAATTTATGCTAGGTTGCTTCATGGATTTTTGGCTTTGGAGAGTAGAGCAATTGTCCTCAATTGTTCAGGAAGCTAGAAATGGCATTCCTTCCACTTTAAATTCGCCACCCCAAACCTTGCTTGCAAGAAATACTTGGCGATGGCGTGTGTTGGGATTCGATCGTCCAGTGAATCGCACTCTACTGAGAGTGGGAGGTTGGAAGTGCTTGGAATTTTGGGGTCCACAAGCCCGTTTCGACATGGGCCGAGTCGGCGCGAAGTGTTGTCCGTCGGCGCTTTGAGCGCGATTCCTTTGACACTTCCTCAGTGGTTTGGATTGGTCGAAGCCCGCGGGGAATCAAAGCCGAACGATCTCTTGCCAGTGAAGGCCAAGCGAATACTCTTGCTCTATTTGCAAGGGGCCGCCTCGCAATTCGAAACCTGGGATCCTAAACCAAACGCTCCCCAAGAGATTCGGGGAAAATGGGGCGCGATTTCAACCGTAGTACCTGGAGTTTTCATTTGTGAGAAACTCTCCAAGCTGGCCCGGCTGGTCGACCGCATGGCAATTGTCCGGTCCATGACGCACGAGCACAACAACCATTCCAATCTATACACATGTCGGGATATCCGACAGTGGATTTTACAAGCGAAACCAACCCTCACGATAATCGGCACCATCCGTTCTTCGGCAGCGTTCTCGATTATTTGGCGGAGCAATCGTCCGATCAGCAATCTCCCTGACTGCCGCGCAATATGGGGCTGCCCTATCGATTCAGCCAGTTCTCGCCGGTGTTTCGACGAGCTGGTCCGTATGGAGCGTTCCTGGGCGCCGGTTACGATCCTGTGTGGACAGAGTTTAACGGCCAGGCCACGCAAAAGGTTGGACGCGTTTCCTTCTTCGATCTGCTTAAGAAGGTCGACGTCGCCGATCCGTATTTGGGCATAACGCCAGAGAGTCGCTTGAGAATTACCGACGACGTTCGGTTCCGCGAAGGCTTGACGCTCGATCGCCTCAACCAACGCGAAGCAATACACGTAGTGTCGGCCGCCGTTGTAATTCTAACCGAATGCCGATAACGAACAAAGCTATAAACACCGAGCTCTCAATAGGCCTCGTTGGCAGTGGTTGTCAACATTTCGGCAATACGTTATCCGCCCAGAACCTAGATGCGATAGATGCGACGACGTATTTGTCGCTATCTCAGTTTCGTGGTAGAATTGCCGACAACAGGAGCAAATCGTGAGTGATGCTGCAGCACAACTAATCCAGACTTTTTGCAATCTACCAGCCAACGAGCGGTATGCCGTCTTGGTTGAACTGGCGGGAATATCGGAAATGGACAACGGCCCGATTTCGGACGACGAACTGACTACTGCTGGGGAGCAGGTTTTCGCAATGTATGACGCAGAGGAAGATGCGGATGGCGATACCACAAAGAGGTGAGGTCTGGCTGGTGGACATGGGATTGGCAGCGAAGATTCGCCCCGCTTTGGTTTTGAGTATCCCGATTGTCGATGACGAACGCTCGATTACGACGGTTGTGCCCCACACGACCAGCGTGCGCGGAACGCGATTTGAATCACCTTCGGATGTTTCGTGGTTGAAGCCTGGTGCATTTGATGCCCAGGGAATTGGGACGTATCCGACTGTAAAACTCCTCAAGAAAATAGGCGAGCTTCCTCGAGACCAATTGAGGAATGTCGAGGATGCCGTCAGGATGCTCCTGGAGCTTTAACGTAAATGGGATAACATTAACATTTTAACGGCCTTTTAACGATTAGATTCTGCGGTGAGTCTTGCCCTTGGAGATCCTTTGCGTAAGCAGCCGTTCCACTATCGACTCACAAACGGAAACGTTGGGTTGTTTCTTATCGCATTCAGCAGAGCCTCCGCAATCAACTCGTGACCGCGAGCGTTGGGGTGATGCTCGGCTGTTAAAAATAAACCGACTCGTCCATGAGCCCAGCCCGTGAGATCTAAAGTTACGAAGCCTGAATTCTTGGCAATCGGAACTAGCTTATCCCGCATGTCCGCCCCGCCTGCACCAGGAACGGGCAAGTAGACCCAAGCGGCTGTTGTCCCGCGAACGCGGCATTCATCCACGATGGCTCGATAATTTGCGCTGAGCAACTCCGGTTCGCGGCTCTGCAAACGAGCTTGAATGGCACCCGGTGCCTGGTCTCGCGATAACCCCAGTTCGTTAACCACAGCCTGCAGGTGTGGCGATGGAATTTTCAATCCCTGTGCGACCAGCGACGCGGCGTGGCTAGCTAACGCATGAAATTCGTCTTGATGGGCAACGTACAAGATTACGTCGGGTTCGAAGTGCACAACTTTGCGCTGAACTCGAATCAATCAATGCGGAGCCCATTGCTTGCCGACACCGAAGTTCAACACTTCGACTCGCTCGATGCCCGTTGCCCGCAACGAATTCAACCGCGAGTCAACAAGCTCGAATCGAAATCGTCTGAGCGGCCTAGTAGTATCGCCTGTAAAACGCGAATTTCTGCTCAAGCTCAGTAAAACAGGCTAAACCAACCGAATATCCAAACAGAATTCCATCTCACGCGACCATTGTCAAGCTAGAGGCCAGTCGCTGGCGCGGTATTGGATGTCCAGCTCCGGCGTTTCTAGTTGTGCGCCGCCGGCTGCCAGGCTGTGCATTGCGCGATCAAGAATTCCGGTAGTCAACAAGGTGCGTTCGACCGGATAAGCGTTCTTCTTGGCGTGGATTGTGTGTTCGATGGCGCGCAGTAATAGCGCGAAATGGCCGTACGGCTTGCCATCCTCCAACTTGTACCAAGTGGCCACCGGTTGGGCAACGTCTTTCAGTTTCACGGCGACTGAAAAATCGCTAGCCGCACCGTTGGCCATTACCACCGCCGAATTGAGTCCATCCCGGTGCCGCATGAGATAGACCGCCGAGTTCTCTTGCTTTAGCCAATCGCCATTTCGTTTGCGCGACGCGGGGAGCGTTTGCAATGCGGCGTCGAGCAACTCTTGCGACCAACGTCTGGATTGCCGAGATTCAAGCATTGCCGCACCTTGCACAGCTTGTACCGAAGCCACGCCAGACTCACCGCCGCTGCGTCTCTCGATCATACATTGCAGCCCTTCTAAAGCGTGAAAACCGTAAGCCTCTAGTCCGCCATATCCAATCGCAAGTGCGCTCTCGACGGCGCAATCGCGAGGCAATTCCAACCGCGGTTCACGAACAGCGACCGGAACGCTCGAGCCGGCGAGCAATGGAAATCCCATTTCCTTGGCCGTATCGACCATGTGACGTGCATCTTCCCAGCGATACGACAAATGCTTGTCATTGAACACCGGGACCGACTGTCCGACTCGGCGAAACGTCGCGACAATTTCGTCAAAGAACTTGCGCCGAGGATAAAGATGCTGGTTTGTCGTCGGATCGTAACCGTACTCACCATGTTCACCGATACTGAGCACTCCTGACACAGCCAACCGGTTCGTGCCGTGCGTTAACGCATCGTCGATGGACGCCGAAAGTCGAAATCCGTGTCGTTTAGCGAGTTCGCGGCTGAGGTCGTTTGCCGGACGCTGATCGACATACATGGACACGAGTTCTAGATCGGGGCCGAGGCCGCCGTCTTGCCGGAACCCTTCCAGAATTTTACCGACGATTACGTCGGCATGCGAATTTTGTTTGTAGACGGTGACCACGGCAGCAACCGGCAGTTTCTCACGCAAATTCACTGCGCGGCTCGTGCTTGCATTAGTTGCCAGCATGGCATACGTTCCGATGCCTGTGCCGATTCCGGATTTCAAAAAGTGGCGTCGATGGTTGACTGACACGACTGTTCTCCTTTGCTTCAGAGTTCTATAGGCGGCAACGTGATATATTAGACTCGTAGCGAGTCGCGATACAGTAGCGTTCACGGCAAGATGCCAGGTTGATGTCAACTGGCTGCATGAGGAGTCGCGCGTGCAAACTTCAAATTTGGCAGAAGTAAGTTTTGCTTCTGCAGCGTTCAAATCCCACCAATTTTGAATCTTGCGCGCGCGACCCCCAACTCACAACCAATCCACAAATGCCAGACGGAGGACACACCAAGTGAGCGTTAACCGCGAATTTAGTCAGCAAACTAAAGATGCGTTTCTAAGGGACGACTTGGAGCAACTGGTGAGACTGGCGATTCGCGAAGACCTTGCGCGCGGTATTGACTTAACTACGGTGGCCGTCGTCCCCGCTGACCTACCTGCTGAGGCGGATGTGATAGCCCGAGTATCTGGTACGGCAGCGGGCGTGGATTTAGTGAACTGGATGGTTGAGACATTACAGTGTCCAATTCGGACTACGATCGGAGTTCAGGATGGCAGCCGTTTCGAAGCTGGCCAGCGACTGCTGACCTTGGCGGGAGCCGCACGCGATATTTTGACGTGCGAACGAACAATCTTGAATTTTCTTGGCCGGTTGTGTGGGATTGCAAGTTGGACCACGCGCCACGTTGCGATAGTGTCCGATTTGCCGGTCCAACTGTACGATACGCGGAAGACAACTCCGGGTTGGAGGCGGTTGGAAAAGTATGCGGTCCGATGTGGTGGCGCGAGGAATCATCGCAGTGGCCTGTACGATGCCATCTTGATTAAGGACAACCACCTTGCATGTCATGCTTACCGAACCGGACGATTACTGCGTCCCAGTGAAGCAGTGCAACTGGCGCGCGAGTTTTTGAGTCAGCAGCCAGACGCTCCGCGCGATGCCATCGTTGAAATCGAAGTCGATTCTCTCGAACAACTGTCCGATGCTGTGCCCGCGATGCCCGATATCGTATTGCTGGACAACATGACGCCCGGTCGGCTTGCAGAAGCGGTCAGCTTGCGCAATCAACTCAACCCAAACGTGCAGCTTGAAGCATCGGGCGGCGTGCGGCTTGACACACTGCGCTCAATCGCGCTCAGCGGTGTTGAACGAATCAGCATGGGCGCTTTGACTCATTCGGCGATATGTCTTGATCTTGGGCTCGACTGGCGTATCGGCACAGAATGTAATTAGTTTCGGTGCGAGTGTTGTCGCAATCGTCGACTCGGTCTGTCGGGCGATCCTTGCCGGAAAAGTGCCTATTAATCGTGATAAATCGTTACAGGTTAACAGTTTGCAGTGCACTTTTAACGCGAATTCGTTGCGCGAACGCCTTGCATTTGGGATAATCCGTCATATCCTAACCGTTCGTGGCTCTTCAAAATCCTCTCTCGTTCAGAGGATAGTAAATGGCATCCTGATTCGCGTTGCTTGAAGAATTCATGAGTCAACTTCTCTATTACTACCAGCGACCCGATCCGGCGACTTGGGTATTCTTGTCGACGTTCTTGATGTTTGGTCTCTATTTCGTTTTTCATCGAGTTTGGAGCGTTCGAAATCTGGATCTAATCCTTTTGACGCTCTTGGCGCCCGGCCTCATGATGGTCTACGAAGGGCGCAAGGCCCGTATGGGGCAAGTGGAATCTATTGCTCAAGGGGCACCTCTGGCTGAGAACTCAATTTTCCAGCATGTCACGCACGATGGACATACGGAGATTACTGGCCAAGAACAACTGACTCTCGTGTCTTCAAACACCAGTGGCAGGTGGCTGCACTCCGCCGCGTCATCCGAGTCAAGTACTCCCGGTGAATTGCTGAGTTTTTCTGGGAGTTCTTTGGATGCGGTTCGAATCGAGTTTCTCGGATTCGTGTGTTTGTTAGGCACCTGTGGACTACTGACTTTGCGCATGTTGCTGGACCCAGCGTTAGTCCGTCGACCATTACTTGAACCTAATTTATCGATCGGCGGTTTGAGTTTTATCGGCATTTCGCTGTTTTTTTTCCTCATGGGAAACGTGATTACCAGTGATCCCCACGAAGTCCACCATCGCAAAATGGGGCCAGGTTACGTGCTGCTGAATATGTTGCCCGAACTTCCTACAACGCCGGAACATGAAGGGCAACCGTGGTCGTCACCCGAGTCGGGAGATCCCAAGCAGAATTTAGCTCGTGTGCTGGCGATTGTGTCCAACATGGCAATCGTGTTTGGCATCGTCGCAGTCGGCTATTGGCACTTCGACAACATCAAGACTGGGATTGGCTGCGCGACTATGTATTTGCTCTTGCCGTATACAGCACAGATGACAGGTAATGTCGAACACGCTTTGCCTGCTGCGCTGTTGACGCTGGCGGTGTTAACGTATCGCCAGCCATTGTTGTCCGGCAGTTTTCTGGGACTTGCCGCAGGTTTGGTTTACTATCCATTCTTTCTTTTGCCGCTCTGGATCAGTTTCTATTGGCAGCGCGGGTTAGGGCGATTTCTAAGCGGCGTGGTCACAATGTTAGTAGTGCTGTGCGGGTTACTGCTACTTGACGGCGTGCCCACGATGGCAGGACATTTGCAGCAGATGTTCGGCTTGTGGAGTCCTCAGATGAAGGATTTGCAAGGCGTTTGGGACGGACCGGGAATCAATCCGATTTTCAGATTGCCGGTGCTGGTTGGTTTTATATTGTTAAGCGGCTCGTTTGCTTTTTGGCCAACTCGCAAGAATCTGGGAACATTAATGTGCGGCAGTGCCGCGGTCATGTTGGCAGCGCAGTTTTGGCACGGATACGGCGGAGGTCTGTTCATGGCTTGGTTTTTGCCGATGGTGCTGCTGACGATGTTTCGGCCCAACCTCGACGATCGAATTGGTAGTCGCGTAGTATCGCCCAAAGCGCTTGGCAACGGACGCATAACTGTCTCGGCAGCTTCCTAGTCCTGAGGCATATCTGTCCGAGATCGACGGTGTGCATTAAGGTTATGGGTTGGTGATCGAGCGATTCTCAGCAAACTGGTTCGCCATCCAGCGGACGCGGCGAATCATCTGGCCAAGAACTATACCCGTAAGCGCCATGCAGAGCATGATCACCATTTGATTTACCACAGGTATCACATGCACGTCATCAAACCAACTCGAGTCGGCTTGCCCGAGCAGAAAAAGGTAGCAGGCAATTGCTCCCGTGGTTGTCGTCCAAATCAGTGACAAACTGAATCTCAGGGCTGCCATCGCAATGATCAGAAAAAAGACGAACACCAATGGACTGGCAGGTCCACTCCCGGCGGAACATGTTGCAGTTACCAGCAGCAGGTCGGCGCAGACCGAAAAGTGTTTTAATAGCGGTGGAAAAAACTTGCGCAATTGAGCCACCAGGACAGCTAGAGCGATGAACAGCCAAGCTGCACACACAAGTGTGATCGTTCGCTGGAATGCCAAGTTAGCTGCTGTGTGGCTGGAGAGAAACGAGAAATTGACGAGCTGAACCGCATAGAATCCAGCTACTGCGATGACGCGAAATAAATTGGCTCGAGCTTCGCCTTCGTATTCCTGACGTCGGCCGACGATATACCACTGGCGATCGAGTTTTTCAGTGTCCAACTGCGAGCTGCTCATTGGTTGCCTGCAATTCTGTTTACTTGGTCGACCAGCCCACCGGTTGTGTCCAGGCTTGCTGTTTCTGGTTCTCGAAGACTGGATCAGTCGGTGACAAGCTGCTGGTGACTACCGCGCGAACATAGATTTCATTTCCGGTCAACGAGTAAGCGGGCTCCAGCGAATCGGACGTGGCAACGACCTTGCCAATGTTTTCGCTGGTTGGCAGAGCATCCGCGGAGGATCCGCGTTGGCGCAGCGATGCAATAAACTCGGTTTTATATTTCACGTTTGCTTCAGGCTTGATTTTCAGCGACAGCCTCCGGTCGTCCTGGTGATAGCGTACATCGTCCAAAGTAACGCCGCTGGACGCGTAAAAGTCGCCGTTCTTCATGGCGAGTATCAAATGTTCTGGGGTCAGGAAGCAACTGCGCACCATTACCCAACCACGTCCCGGGCGCGATCCCGGCAACCCATGGTATTCATGACTGTCATCCGTTCCTAGGCCCAGCAACGGAGCCGCATTGAGAGCTACCAAGCGAATAGTATTGGCGACATCCCAAATTCTCTCCACACTGATATGGTCCTTGTCGCCCAAGTGATTGACGCCAGGGTGCCCGTTGTAAACTTCGAAAAAGCGTTCGGATATTACTTGAGCCAATTCTTCCGCGGTAATCGCGTATCCAAAATTTGGATGGTTCAAGTGCGGCAAGATTTGGCGTCCGGTTTTAGATTCCTGCTCCAAAATTGCTCGTAAATTGTTTTGCATAGCCTCGAGAACTGTCGCGCCACCGACGGGTTGGATCGCTTCGAGCAGGTTCGCTGCATTGATATGCACCGGCTTGCCCTGGGCGCGGTCGCTGATTTCTTCTGATTGAATCAGAATGAATTTTCCTGTCTGCTCAACGAGCCCACGGTATTCGTCGATCGGTTTAAGCCGCACTGAGTATTCTTCCGACCCGGGCTCACCTCGCGTTTGCACCCAGTCGTTACCAAATCGCTTGAGATACTTCTCGAAAATGACCTTTCCGCCGCGGGCCTCGATAGCATCCAATCGCATCCACTTCATGCCTTGACTGAGTGTATTATGGTCGGTCAAGGCCAGAAAATTGTAGTCGCGCTCACTGTACCACTGAGTGATCATCTCGGGAAAGTCATCTCCATCACTCCACAATGAGTGCGTATGCAGGTTTCCTTTCCACCAGCGTTGGGGCGCAATATCCGCATTGTCGCTGCTAGACTGTGCCAGCGAGATACTCGCAGAACCAGCGAGCATTTCCACCGCAATGGTACAAGCCAGAAAAAAATTTCGAATCATTTTTCGCTCCCAACTAACCTTCGTTTCGAGTCACGACCGGCCAATATACAATACTTGAAGTGACAAGCGAAGAAGCGAACTTTCGTAATATGCGGTGCATCGTCAGTGGCTACAGTTGCCAACCTTGCCCGAAGAAGACTCCGTCATGCCCGAGGAAGATACAGTGCAAAACCCTCTCAAGCTATTCTCGACAATTATCTTATGGTGCGTCGCATCGTTGGCAGTCGCCCAAGAATTGCCAATTTCCTTCGAGAATCAACCAGGAAACGTGCGGATTCTCGCAGGAGAGCAACCCTTGGCAGCCTACAATTACTCTGACCGCAAGATCCCACGACCGTACTTCGCGCATGTTCGAACGCTGGACGGAATTCAAGTTACTCGCAATCATCCGCCGATCGCGGGCAGAGATTTAGTTGATCACGATACGTTCCATCCAGGCATTTGGCTGGCGTTTGGCGATCTCCAAACAGCGGATAACTGGCGGCTGAAGGCACCTGTGCGGCATATCGAGTTTCTTCAGCAACCGAAGGGTCAACAGGGGCAAGGGTCATTTGCAGTGCACAACCAATATCTCGCCTCCGATGGCCAGCGAGTGGTTTGCGATGAAAATTGCCAGTTCACGGTGAAACTAGTACCTGACGGCTACTTGCTGCTGTGGGATTCTACTTTCCGGTCCAACAGTATGGACTTTGCGTTCGGCGATCAGGAAGAAATGGGGCTCGGATTTCGCGTAGCTACGCCTCTGTCGGTCAAGAATGGCGGCAGTATTCTGCTCAGTTCGGGTGAAAAGGACGAGAAAGCGGTGCGGGGCAAGTCGGCGAACTGGTGCGACTATAGCGGCCGCATCGATAGTCGCTATGTCGGTATTTCTGTGATGCCGCACAGCGACAATTTTCGTGCAAGTTGGTACCATGCCCGTGATTACGGTTTTGTAGCGGCCAACCCTTTTGGCAGAAAAGCTCTTACTGGCGGCGAGCCGAGCAGCGTAACGGTACGCAAGGGTGAGGCGTTTCGCCTTCGATTCGGGGTCTACATTCACTCAAGCGACACACCTCCCGCGCAAACGGTGGCCGAGACCTACAAGCTGTTTACCAATATGGCGTTTTGATGCCGTTCAAAACAATAGCCCGCTTTGTCGCTGAGTTTTGATATAGCTTCGATTGCACCGGGTGCGAAGCGTAGGATCGGTCGCCATTGCTCGGCCGTGGGAGTTATGGGTCGCGCGTTCAAAATCTTCGACTCTCCATCGCACCACGCACGCGATGTACCCTTAGTACCAGGAAAACTGGTGATCGGCGCGCCGTTGGGCTATGATTGTGGCCTTTCTGTTGCGAGAATTCTGCACCATGTCTAATTGGACAGCGCCATTTTGTGTGCAAGGTATGGCTTTTGGTCCTAGCCATTTCGTCGTTTAACCCGCAGCCGCTAGGCGAGGATTGGGTTGAGCTTGGCTTTGCAAAAAGTTCGAAAACTCAACCCAATCCTCGCCTA
>SYJV01000424.1 GCA_005798335.1 Planctomycetaceae bacterium
ACGAACGTGGGATAAGCTTCCAGCTTGTCAATATCTTGTGCAAGCAATGGCGAAACTCCGCTACAGGTTGACAAGCTGGAAGCTTATCCCACGTTCGTTAAACGATTTCGCTGCAACGACTTGTTCTTTCCACTGCAAATGCAAGTGGCGCTGTCCATCTGATTGCTCTACAGGCTATGATTCTGTTCGACAATTGTGACAGAGTGCTACGTGGCATCGCCGAGTTGTTGGCGGAGGCGCCGCAGCACTCGGCTTCTGGACTGACGGACGCTGGCGGAGGTTGTATTCAGCTCCTGCGCGACCATGTCGGTTGGTAGGCCGTCGACAACACACCGCGTAAAAGCTCGCCATGTCTGCGGCTCGAAGGAGTCCCGAATCTGCAGCAGTCCACGTTGGTTCAGGGATCGAAGAGCGTCGGCGTCGCTGGGTTCCTCATCAGGAATTGAATTCGGGTCGATGATCTCGGCCAGCTTTACCAAAGCGCTACTGCCTCCTTCGGACCGAGCGTGGCGTGCTTCGCGACGGACCAGGTCGCGCAGTTTGTTTCGCACAATAATCCACAGCCAACCGCGAAACGCTCCTGGAGTTCCGCTGAAGTGAAAATCTGCGAGCGATCTCGACACTGACGCGAACACTTCTTGAACGCAGTCTGCAGTAACATCGACACTGGCGCGGCATTTGCGACACCAGCCGAGTATCATTGGGCTGTACAATTCGACCAACTCGCACCACGCCGATTCGTCGCGCATCCGCGCACGCTGTAGTAAACTCGCGCGCGTCGCACCGGAATCACTGGAAACTCTTGAACCAGGATCAGGAGACAGTGACGAGCCGCGACCGGACATGGACATACTGCAACCTTTTCGACGAAATGCGATAAATCTCAAGGACGCCGCCCCTGGTCATCGATACGATAAGTTAGTGTACCGAATGCTAACAGCCCGTGGAATAATATTTACTCGATGAGAATTCCATCGCTCGCACATCGCGGCGGGTTGCGTTTGTGTCACGCGCGCATCGTTTCTACAAATAGGGTGCAAATGGTCAGTTAACGACTACAGGAAAAGGAAGCGATCGTGCAGTGCTTGCCTCGACAGACTCTTAAGAGTTATTTGGACGGGTCGACCAGTGACGAACAAAGTCGTACCATTGAGGATCATTTGTCGAGTTGCTCTGAGTGCGAACGAACGATCGTAGAATTGGAAAGCGATCCGGACACTTTCGTCGACTTGATGCGCGGCAACGATGCCCAGTCCGACAAACTTCATGTCGACGAAGGTGAGCCCAGTGTCGTGCGGCGTGCTATCGATACCGCCAAGTCGCTGGCATTCGTGCGGCCTCACGATGCTCCGCCGACTCTTGGTTTCGGCTTACAACATATCGGTGCTTATCAGTTACTGCGTCCACTTGGACGAGGTGGCATGGGAACGGTCTATTTGGCGCTGCACAAAGAACTGAACAAGCAGTTTGCAGTGAAGGTGCTCCCCAGCGTATTTGGTCAGCGACCGGAGTTGGTCGGTCGATTTCTGCGCGAGATACGCGCGGTCGGGCGACTAAGCCATCCTTCGATTGCCTGCGCAACGGACGCTGGCCAGACGCATGGCATCCACTACTTGGTCATGGAGTACATTAGCGGCCTGGATCTCAGCCGACTGGCTCGCGCGATCGGCGAGCTTTCGATCCAAGATGCATGCGAAGTCGCTCGGCAAGTGGCGATCGGATTATCGCACGCGCATGCTGCCGGACTCGTGCATCGCGATGTCAAGCCGTCCAACCTGATGCTGGACGAATCCGGGCGAATCAAGATTCTCGATTTCGGTCTTGCTCACCTCAGTCTTTGGGAAGAGTCGGCTGCCGAGCTAACGACGGTGGGCCAGTTGATGGGCACGCTCGACTACATGGCCCCAGAACAAGCTGAACGGTCTGGTTCCGTGGACTATCGAGCCGACTTGTATTCGCTGGGCGCCACGCTGTTCCGGTTGTTGTGCGGGCGGGCTCCTTTGGCTGCGGCTCCCAGCATGTCGCTGCTGGAAAAAGTGCGGATGCTCGCCGACCAAACCGCGCCAAGGCTTTCCCTCTTGCGCAATGACGCACCCGAGGAATTAGTCAAGTTGGTGGGCCAACTACTCAGCCGACAACCTAATGACCGACCGGCAAGCGCTTTGCATGTGGCTCAGGCGATCGAGCCGTTTTGTTCACAAGCGGATTTGACTGGCCTCGTCACCCGGGCTCAATCCGTAGTCGGGAATAGTAGTGGTCCATCGCCAGCCTCAGAACCACTGATGTTGAACGTCGTCAACGCCGAGTCGCCAGCGACCGTCAGTCCTCAAGCCAACGCACGCGCGTGGTTTACGGGCCGCGCTATACGTTGGATCGCTGCTGGATTAATTCCGCTGGCTATCGCGGCGGGCATCCTTGTGACACTGCAATTGCAAAGTGGGCAACTAGTCATTCAATCAGACGTCGCCGATGTCCAAGTGCGCATCGCGCGGGACGGCCAAATCGTGCGCGAACTTACTATCGATCGGGGCGCCCAGACCACTCGCTTGCGCGCCGACAAGTACGAAATCACCATCGAATCGCCCAGCGATGTTATCTCGCTCGACACGAATTCGTTCACCATCAAGAACGGTCAGACTGTTGTGGCTACGATTAAAAAACAGGCTGCCGAACCCGCAGTTGGAACAGTGTCTGTGGCGGTAAACGATGATTCGAACCCGTTAAGTTATGGGTCGGAGACGCTTGCAGGGATGAATCCTGTATCTAAACAGAAACGATTCAAAGGAATTTCGCTGAACGAATGGCTCGATAAACTTCAGTACGAAACCCACCCAAAAGAGCGCACTGATGCCGTAACCGCTTTAGTGAATCTCATCAACAAACAGAACACTGACATGATCGGACCAGTAGTTTTGAACGATTTGAGATCGAGCCGAGTAGCGGATCCGTCGGTGCTCGACGTTTTGCAGAAGGCATATCCGAAGCCAGCCTATCACGAAATGATCGTTCGCGAGATGAAGGAACGTGACGAAGAATTTGCAGCTTCCATTTTCAATTGTCATGTCGAAAACGAATATCTAGACTCAATCCACGAATCGCTTGTAGCGCACGCCATTGCATTGGTTACATCTCAATCGCCGGCCAGCGAACCGTTAGTGCAAGCAGCCGGCAGATACTTGTTGATCGTTCTGGGAAAGGGTATCGACAGTTCGCTGGAAAGCAAAGTAATGGCCGCTCTGAAATCCAGCAGCTCACTTTCCCAAAAATTTTGGACAAGCAAACACAGCATCTATGCGCTTGAGAGGCAACTGTCGGAGCTGCGCTCAGCCGCGGCCGCGCGAGCTTTCGAAGACCTGTCGAATCCACCCGAAATCTCGGCGTGGGCAACCATTTTGCTGGCGCGCTCCGAGATTCAGATTCCAGAATTGAGTAAATACATCGACCTGCGCCTCGATTTGCTGCTCAACGACTGGAATCGCGCCACGTCGATGGTGACGGTTGCAGGACTAGAACCGTTTACGGGTTCCGAGTTTGAAGAGCTGGTGCCGAAATTACCAAAACCGGTACACCTTCTCAACCCTAGTCTTAACGGAGGCATGGGCGGAATGACCCCACCACCGCCGACCAATGAACTGTTGGAATTGTTCGATCTGATGGTCAACGAACAATTAGTCGAAAAGCACCAGTTTAGAATTAAGCAGTTCGTTTCGCGATTGTCCTCAAAAACACGAGCTGTCGACTTACGCAAGTTCATCAGAGACGACGCAAGTCTACAACTTTCTTGGCCGGAATTAAAGTTGAATTCAATTAGCAGCAATCAGTTCGATCCTCAACCTACAGATATAAGTGCCTACGATAACGCACCGCGCATCGTACAATTGGAGAGCGTCATATTGTTTTATGCAATTGCACTGGTCATCGAATCGCCAAACAACAAAGAACCGCCGCCAAAAAATTCCGCGTCCAGACTTCCCGAGCAGGCACCTTCGCTCTTCAATGGCAAGGTCCTTGACGCGTGGATCGAGATTTACCAGCGCGACAAAGACATGGCAGCTCGAGGTTCGGCGCTTAAGGCAATCGCGACATTAGCCGACAAACAGAATGCGACCCAGTTGATCGCTCGCTTGTTGGAAGTCGCGAGATCGGGTAGCGCAAACGAGTGGAGCAAAGCTGGAAGAATCATAACTCTTACAAAAGCGTCCCCGTCAGAACGACGCCATCCTATTTCTCCCAGTGCGTCACTCGACGAGCAACTGTGGAGCTGCCTCGTCTCTCTCACCGATGAAGCGCAATTTGTGGATTTGTTTGAGGAGCAGCTTGCCAGTGATGACCTTGAATGGAACAAACGTTGGATGGCTGTGGTATTTGAGCTGAACGCACTTCCAAATCGCATGATCGATTGGCTATTGAATTCAGACAACGTAGATCGGCTGGATCGAGAAGGAGCTTTGTTGCTACGCGAGGTACTGCTGCAAGCCGTATTCGGTAGCGAAGACGTGGCGCAGGTCTATACGCCGGGAGTTATCGCAATAATACGCAACCATCCGCAACTCGGATTGCCTCAAGTGCTGAATCCTAATGCGTTGGCGATTGACAGGTTCAGGAGGGCCGCCTGGCTTCCAGGAGAATTGGTTTACGAGGCAGCCGTCGCAGAAGTTGCACAAGCCGCGCTCAGTCTTTTTACGTCGACGCCAGAGGAGTTGGCGTTGGCCGCGTGTCGATTGAGTTCGGGACCTGATACGCCTGAGTCGTGGCGGTCCAATATCGTTGCGGGACTTCGTCATCACATGAAAGTGATACTGAAGGACCCGTCGCGAATCTCGAAGTTGCTACCGGGCGAATTTGTTCTATCGCCCGCAGAAAGATTCACACTCTCTCGAATGAGCATTCTGCCGTCCTTAAACGTTTTTTCCAGATCTTTGACGCCATCGGGGCGTCCTGCAAATAACCCTTTTAGACAACAAGATAGACTACCTGAGCGTCGCTACGTTGGTTCCGAGCCCATGGCATATTTAGCGCTGATCACCAGAATGGATTTGGCCAGCGAGTTGCAAAACGAGTTGGCTGGCCTCTTGCAAAAAACTGAAGCAAGCCTGTTTGAAATTCGCGCTGCTACCAATGTCTCATCTAGCAATGGAGTCACCGACCTTCGTGCCTCAACGCGACCGACTTGGCCATTTGCACCTGAGTCAATGTCTACGTTTCCCGCGAAAATTGAGTCGATTAAGCAAACTGCTTGGATCGAATCCACGATCAACGATCATGCTTCATCGATATTGTATGCTTGCGGTAAACTTACTCCGGAAAACGAAGATGTGTGGGCTCAGCAGATGTCCAAGCTGGATTTGCGACTGTTCGACCAGAACAACGACAACCGCTTGTCGCGCGAAGAGGCGTCTTTCGTTATTCGTGAGGCGATCGATGTGAATAACGATCAGAATTTCGATCTCGCGGAACTAGTTACGCGGAGTAAGAATCAGCGAGCCGCCTCGCTAGCGGCGCGAAGCACGGCGCCCAAATAGCCGAAGTCTGAGCGTTTGAATATGAAATCGCGACTCTCAAACATGCGTCGCAGCAACTCCGAGGGGCTGGAATTAGTTCGACGCGATACCGGATGTGGATGGACTGTTTGGTGGTTATAATCTCTAGGCTGCATTTGGCATCGGTTATGCCGCGGGTCTAGCGAACCGCCGCAAGTCCTCTCCATGGAACGAAGTCGCGACTTATCATGTTGTCAGAATTCTCCGGTTTTCCTGCTGGCACGCTCAAATTCTTGCGCGATTTGGCGAAAAACAACAATCGAGAGTGGTTTCAACAACATCGCCAGCGTTACGAAGAGTTTTTTTTGCAGCCTTCGCTTACGCTCATTGAGGCCATGCAAAAGCCGCTCGCAAAAAGCGCACCGCTCTTGCAAGCCATTCCCAAGGGAGTCGGTGGATCGCTGATGCGCATCTACCGAGATACTCGATTTTCCAAGGCCAAGGAACCCTACAAGACGAATATCGGAATTCACTTTCGCCATCAACTTGGCTGCGACGTCCACGCACCAGGCTGCTACCTGCATGTCGCCGTCGACGAGTGTTTTTTTGGCGCGGGAATCTGGATGCCCGACAGCGAACCGCTCCGTTTGATTCGCACGAAAATCCACGACGATCCCAATGCTTGGAAGAAAGTGGTTGGAAACAAACGCTTCGCCTCGCAGTTCAAATTGCATGAGGAACGACTGAAGTCCATGCCGCGCGGGTTCGCGAAAGAATCGCCGATGGCAGAAGCCATTCGCTTGACCAGTTTCATCGGAGTGTGCCAAATCGACGAGAAACTTCTTGGAGGCCCCGAACTGGTAAAATTCGTGGATCAAGCTGTCCGAGATGCGAAACCGTTGATGAATTTTCTTTGCGAAGCGCTCAACGTTCCTTACTAGCTGAACAGTGCTACGTCGGTCCGATGGCTGGCCCAAGTCCCGTAGGAATAAATGTTGGTAGTGATGGTTTTTGTCCTGTACGGGACGGTTTCGATTCATACTGGCCCCAAGTGCACGGACTAACCAACGCTCATGCGAACTCTCCGAAGATTGCTCTATTTGATTTGTGGCCTAACTGACTTCGCGGCATTCGTCGTAGTCTTTACAGTTTCACGAGAAATGGCAGAAGAACAGACTGGGCCGTTGATGCTCGGGATCCTTGGGGCTGGTTTATCACTGAGTGCGGCAATCGCCAGTGTGGTGGCTGGTGTGTCGTCGCAAATCATCGACCATCGGCGGATCTTCTTATCCGGCGCAATATTGATCGTCTTGGGAATCGTTGGCTGTGCCGGGCTCGAAAGCGGCACTCTGGCGTTCCTAGCCAGTTATTGGACGGTGGGAATTGGCCTGGGGTTTCTCTATCCACCGCTGATCGGTTGGTTGAATCAAGGTGAAGACGCGCACACCAATCGTCGTGGCGTTAGCCGAGTGCTGATCATCTACTGCATATCCTGGAATATGGGCATGATGTGCGGGCAATTGACCGGTGGCACATTGTTCGGATTGGGGCAAGTCTGGGCGTACTCGGCCGCTTTGTCGATCGCTCTACTCAACCTATTATTGGCGACCTACGCGGCCAGTCGCGTTGCGATCAAGTCGGAACCAGTGGCCGAGACGACCACAGATCAGCAAACGAGAATGGAATTGGCGCTGGCGTTTAAACGATTGAGCTGGTTGGCTAATATCGGTGGGATGTTTGGCGGGAGCATGGTGGTTCACCTATTGCCAGATATTGCGGTCAAGATTGGAGTCCAGCCCGATCGTCACGGATCGATGCTGGCTGGCTTTCGTGTGGTAATCATCAGCACTTACCTGGTCATGCATGTGTTAACATTTTGGCATTTCAGTTTATCAACGGCGATGGTCTCACAGATCGTTGGCGCAGCAGGGTTGGTCGTTATCGCGCTAGCACAGTCGGGTGGCATGCTGATGATCGGATTGGTGATGCTTGGGCAGTTAGTAGGCTACAACTACTTTTCGGGACTGTATTACAGCACGGCTGGCAGCACCAACGAGCGCAGGGCTCTTGCGGCGGGAATCCACGAGGCGACCTTAGCTGGCGGAATGGCTTTAGGTACACTAGTCGGTGGCGTGCTGGGCAGTTACGTCAATGCGCGCAGCCCGTACTGGTTGGCTGCGCTGTGCATGTTTATCTTGATCATTGTTCAAACGATGGCTTGGCGACGATGGGTGCTCCCCTTGCGCCGACAAACCACCATTGTCGACGAACGCGTGTATTCAAAGGGCTAGCCAAGCGATCGGGCAAAGCCTGAGGCGATCTTTTGTTTTGAGGGTGCTATGTCGATTACGTCAGTGACGATAGGCGATGTGTACGCGGCGGAGCAAGTCATTCGCCAGCACATTTCCGAAACTCCAATGGTACGGTCGTATGCGCTTGAGGCGGAATTGGGATTGCCACCGACACGTCGCGTGTGGCTGAAAGATTTTGGCTGGACGCCGTCGGGTTCATTCAAGCTGTATGGTGGACTAAACTGGATGGCGAACAATCTGGAGCGAATTGGCCAGCGCCCAGTAGCTGCTCATTCCTCGGGAAACTTTGCATCGGGCATTGCGTATGCTGGCATGCGATATCAAAAACGTGTCATTGTCGTGATGCCCGACAGCGCCCCGAAAATAAAGTTTGATCGCACCCGGTCCTTTGGCGCCGAGATTCGGACGTTCAATATCCAGCGCGATCATCTGACCGGCGAACGCGACAAGATGACTCGCGAGATCACGGAAGTAGAAGGAGCCGTCCGTGCTTCTCCGTATGACGACCCTTACGTGATTGCGGGCAATGGAGTCGGTGCCCTGGAGATCGTTCAGGATTTGAAGCGATTGGGACGCACCGTGTCACACTTCTATTGTCCGATCAGCGGAGGTGGGTTGCTGGCGGGACATGCGATCGCCATTCACGATGGCTTTCCTGAGGCACAGATAATTGGCATGGAACCGGCGACTGCTAACGATTTTTGCCAATCGCTGGCCACTGGCAATAGAACACGCATCGATCGGCCGACCAGCATTTGCGATGGACTATGTTCCTACGACGTCGGTGAACACAACTGGCCAATTCTCAAGCAACTGGTGACTCGCGCCGTGCCGGTCGAGGACATGCTTACGCGGAAAGCGATGAAGTGGATGTACGATCATCACGGACTGCGCACCGAACCGTCCGGAATTATTACGCTGGCCGCGCTGTTTGAAACTCGCGGTGACCTGTCCGGCGACGGCGATATCGTGGTAGTGATCAGCGGACGCAACGTCGATGAAGAAGCTTTCCGAAACTGGATTACATTGTAGGCGGAGATTCATGTTGGCGCCTAACACATTTACCAGACGTAACGCGTTGTTCAACGCTGCGGCGCTGGGTCTGAGTGCAAATACAACTTTATCGCTCGCAGATGCTCCCGATCGACGCTCACCACGGCTGGTTGCTGGGATCGTTACGGCCTATGCTCGCGGGCTCCACGCCGATGTCCTCTTAGGCAAGATTCTCGAAGGCTGGCGCCAAGACGGTGGGCCGGGGCCTTTGTTGAAACTGGCCGCGATGTACGTCGACCAGTTTCCCGCGCAAGACATGGCTCGGTCGATGGCCAGCAAGTACAAAGTGCCAATTTTCGATTCGATCGAGCAAGCGATTACGCTGGGCGGCAACCAAGTGGCTGTCGACGGTGTGATTAGCATCGGTGAGCACGGAAACTATCCTTACAACTCCAAGGGGCAACAACTTTATCCGCGGCGACGTTTTTTTGAGGCAATTACTGACACGTTTGCCAAGTACGAAACTGTTGTTCCGGTCTTTAACGACAAGCATTTGGGACCTCAATGGGTCGACGCCAAGTGGATGTACGATCGCGCGCAGAGATTGGCGGTTCCGTTCATGGCGGGATCATCGATGTGTGTCGGTTTTCGCACGCCGGCCATCGATGTGCCCATGGGCTGTGAAATCGAAGCCGCGGTGGGCATCGGTTATTCTGGTTTGGACATATACGGCAGTCACGCCTTGGAATTTCTGCAAGCTCATGTTGAGCGTCGTCGAGGAGCCGAGCGCGGAGTCGCGTGGGTCCAGTGCCTGCGCGGACCGGCGATTTGGAAAATCGTCGACGATGGTACCATCGACCAACGCTTGCTTGACGCAGCATTAGCGGTAACACCGCACCAATCAGGAGCCGACATGCGTTCCAGTGCCGATGCAACCGTTTTCTTGTTGCAGTACCTCGATGGTTTGACGGCCGCCGTCTTCATGCTCCCGTCATTCAGCAGCGGAACTTCTGTAGCTCTACGAATTAAGGGCAGTCCCCAACCGCTAGCAACTCGATTCGACGAACGGACCGAACCGCGCCATCCACATTTCGCTTACTTGTTAAAAGCCATTGAACGCATGTTTCACACTGGGAAGCCTGCGTATCCGGTGGAGCGTACATTGCTGACGAGCGGAATTCTTGATCGAGCGTTGACTTCGCTTGCCGACGGCCAACGTCGCTTGGTCACGCCAGAATTGGCTATCGAGTACCAGCCCGTTGATTATCGCCACGCACCCAATCCGCAGCTCGACTTGGACCCGCATGCGGATCTCGGTGATCGACAGAATTCGTAATGTGCCAGTCAGCGGCTTGGACTTTCTTCCATTGTCTAGCGAGAATTCGAAAATGCGGCGGTTGAAAAGGATCGCCGATTCATATACTCTGACTACCTTATCGTGGAATCGGGCGTACAGAATATTTATTCCAATCTATCACACTAAGAGTTAGGAGCCGGAAAAATGGCCATCACTCGCAAGACGGTTCATCGGCGCAACTTCTTGAAGTCCACCGCTGCTGTGGGTGCAGCAGTATCATTGCCAACGATCATCCCAAGTTCAGCTTTGGGACTGGACGGTGCTGTGGCGCCGAGCGAACGGATCATCGTCGGCGGCATCGGCATCGGCAATCGCGGGAATTACGACCTGGGTTGCTTTCTCCAGCAATCGGACGTTCAATTCGCGGCGGTTTGTGACATCAAGGAAACGCGACGTATTTCCGTCAAGAAAACGGTAGACGAAAAACATGGTAACGACAATTGCGCCATGTATCGCGATTTTCGTGAATTGCTCGATCGCAGTGATATCGATGCGGTGCTCATTGCAACAGGACCGAACTGGCATGCAACTGCGGCGATCAATACCGCGCTAGCGGGCAAAGACATGTATTGTGAGAAACCTTGCACCAAGAATATAGCGCAAAGCCTAGCGTTGGCCGAAACAATGCGCCGAACGGCGCGGATTTTTCAAGCCGGAACTCAGCGCCGAAATCTGCCTCATTTCGCGTTTGCTTGTTATTTGGCTCGTTCAGGTAAGCTCGGAAAACTGAAGAAAGTGTATGCGCATCCCGCTGGCATGCAAGCGATGACCAGCGGCTGGTTACCGGCGGAACCTGAGCCCAGCAAGGAAGTCGTGGATTGGGATACTTACTTGGGACCTGCCGCGTGGCGTCCCTTCAACGCCAAACAGTTGAATGGATTCCACTTCGAAAAAGGTGGCGGATTGGTCGGCGGCGGTGTTCTTGAATGGGGTTCCCATTGCGTCGATCTTTGCCAATGGGCTGTGGGTGATTGCCCGCCTCCGATCGAGTACAACGCAAAACAAGACAACGAATTGGTCGCGACCTATCAAGATGGCTGCCAGTTGATCTTTCGCGAGAAAGGTTGGATTCCGCTGGGATCATGTCCGGTTCGATTCGAAGGAGAGACCGGTTGGGTCGAAGCTGGCGACAGCGGCAAGATGGTTTTGAGCTCACCAGAGTTGTTGGCAGGTCGAACGGTAGAGGAAATCGGCGGTTACCCGGCAACTTTCCACGTACGCGATTTTCTTGACTGCGTTAAGAGTCGCAGTCAACCCAAGGGGAACGCACAAGCGGCAGCTCGTGCCCATATCGCCTGCCATGCAGCCAACGTGGCGCTGTTCCTGAACCGTCAAGTGAAGCTAAATATCGATACGATGGAGTTTATAAACGATGACGAAGCGAATCGGCTTCGCTCAGAAGCGCTTCGCGAACCATGGCGTATCTAGTGCGATCCAAGCGTTAAATTCCTTTGCTGGAACCAAATTGCAAGTGCTGTACAGCGACTGACGATTTCTCCGCTGGTCACAAAAAATGTTGATCGGCCTGACAGTGTTAATTAAAGCCACCGAGAAACAACTTATTCAACAATTGGATATACCATGCGATTGCTTCGCCCGTTCTTCCCGTTCGTAATGACGATTTTGGCGGTTTGCCAAATCGGGTTCGCGCAAGTCGAGACGATTACTTCCGAAACAGAGTTAATAGCGATTCTGGCAAAGGACTCGCCGGGCGCTGACAAGGCGATGGCCTGCAAGCGGCTGGCGGTGTATGGTTCGACCGCTGCTGTGTCGGAATTGGCGAAATTATTAGCCGACGAAAAACTCGCATCGTGGACTCGCATCGCGTTAGAAGCGATTCCTGGTACTGCCTGCGATGATGCATTGCGCACAGCCTGCGGTTCACTGAAGGGCAAGTTATTAATCGGCACCATTAATTCGATCGGTGTCCGGCGCGATGGCAAGTCTGTCGCTACGCTGGTCGGCCTGTTGAACAACCCGGATGCGGACGTGGCCGCAGCGGCTGCGGTCTCTCTTGGAAAAATCGGCGGAAGTGACTCCGCCAAATCACTTCGCAGCGCATTGTCCACAACCCAAGGCAAGGTCCGCTCGTCCGTTGCGGAAGGCTGTGTTTTGTGTGCCGAGCGTTTTCTTGCAGAAGGCAACACCAGCTTGGCCATTGAACTTTACGACCAAGTTCGTCAGTCAGACGTCCCTAAACAACGAATCGTCGAAGCGACACGCGGTGCCATTTTGGCTCGCAAGCAGGGTGGATTTCCGCTGTTGGTCGAACAACTGCGTTCGCCTGACAAGGCACTGTTTCTAGTCGGACTTCAAACCGCGCGCGAGATAACGGACAAAGCAATAGGAGCTACCTTGGTAGCCGAAATATCCAAAGCTCCCGACAATCGCGCCGCTTTGATGGTTCAGGCACTTGCGGATCTCAAGGGTACCGTCGACCACGAAGAATTACTGAAACTTGCTTCTCAGGGTTCGAAGGAAGTGCGTTTGGCAGCGATCGGAGCAGTTGGCCGGATTGGTGATGCCAGTTGCGTCATGCCTCTGATCAAGATCGCAGTCGAGTCGAGCGACCTTTTCGCGACAGTCAAAGCTGCGCTCGTAGGACTTCCCGATGAAACGGTGAACCAAGAGATTTTAGCTCGACTGCCTTCTGCTCAAGGCGCCATCGATTTTCAGTTGCTGATCGAAGTCATAGGTCTACGCCGCATTGAGGCGACCAATGAATTGGTCAAAGCGCTTAACAGCCCCAAACCCCTTATTCGCAGTGCCGCACTGGAATCGTTGGGCAGCACAGTATCACAAGATCGACTACCATTGTTGGTTTCACAAGTCGTTACGCCGAACCACGCGGAGGATCTTGGCGCCGCGCTGCAAGCGCTGAAGACAGCGGCGGTGCGCATGCCTGATCGCGAAGCTTGCGCGACTACTTTGGCCGCCGCTATCGACGCTGCGCCTGCAGCAGCGAAAGCTGCGTTAATCGACATCGTGGGCTCGGTAGGAGGTACCGCATCGCTACGAACGGTCGCGCAGTATTCCAAGAGCACAGATGCATCGCTGCGCAGCGTTGGTACAGAATTGTTGGGTAAATGGATGACCATTGATGCCGCTCCCGTGTTACTCGATCTGGCCAAATACGGTCCCGCTGATCGATATCAAGGGCGAACCGTGAAGGGATACATCCGCATTGCTCGTCAGTTCGTAATGTCAGACGAAGAACGCGCGAAGATGTGCATTAACGCACTCGACATAGCTAAACTGGATGCCGATCAGAAATCGGTCATCGAGATCTTGAAAATCAAACCCAGCGTCGAGACCTTGAAAGTAGCGATTCAAGCGCGAGCCATCACCAGCCTGAGCGACGATGCTACAGCAGCCGCTAAAGAAATCGGCGCAAAACTGGTCGGAAACAAAGAAGCCCAAGAACTTCTGACGAAAGCTGGAATTGCCAAGCCGTAGATCGCTCACCAGAGTGAGAGCAACTAATGTAAAATCACGGCTAATTTTCAGTTAGGCGAGCGGCAGCCGTCACTATGCTTTCTTCTTTCGCGCTGCTTTTGGAGCGACTGGATTGTCCGGTGGAATTGGCTCGGATTTTTCGACGGCCTCAGGCGCGGCTTCCGCTGAGTTCTTTCGTGAAGCGCGTTTCTTAGTTTTCGGTTCCTCAGCGATGCTCGGCGAATCGACCGCGGAGACTGGCGGAGGCAGTGAGGCATCGATTGCTTGAATTGGTTCCGCAACGGACGTCGCCGCTGGTTGGTACGCGGTCCAGCCCTTCTTGACGTTTTCCTCTTTCATTTGCTCGAACAGCGATGCGATTTGGTCATGAGAATTGCTAACTAGTACTTCGCGGCTGAGAGCATCTTTGCGACCGGGTGAGAAATCGGTGTAGTGAATTACGTACGCAGGATGCTCGTCGCTGGCAGTCTCTTTGTTGGTCTTCAGCAATACGAACTTACGAACCAGAGTTTCTCCTTTGAGCTGCTTGGTGTAAACTTCGCGTCGCATTAGCGTTGACTTGGGAGCCTGAAACTGACGCGCCTCGACATCGACCTGAGGTACTTCCACGCGATCGCTGACTTGAGCGATTCGTACGTCGGCAGGATGGGCTCGTTTGTCTTCGCGGCGGCGGACGAATTGGGGCGAGATCACCGTGGCTAGAGGCAATCTGCGTACGACTTTGTATCCTGGTTTACCTTCGCATTGGTAATCGAGCACCATGCGACTGATATTGCCACCACGCGTGTTGTGGGAGATCAGATCGAGGCAATCGACCTCGACGACCCAATCGGGACGCACCATGTTATACGCCACATAATCGGAGTTCACTTCGGCGTACTCGCTATCCACCACCATGTCTTTAAGATCGCTCAGCATGTCGCGCCGCTGCTGATCACTAAAACCGCCACCGACGCGCGAGAGGACTTGAAAGGTACCATCGGCGCGCATAACGGCCAGCAGCAGATCGTGCATCATGCCTTGCCGATCATCGGAGGACTCCGTGAACCCAATGACGACCGCGTCCAGTGTGTGACGCAGCTTGATCTTGTACATGCCAGTTTCGTCGCTGCGCACGACTAAACCTTCAGCTCCCTCCGCTTCAACCCATTGCTCAAACAGCGACTCAACTTCCGATGAGTCCTTCACAAACTTCGCGTCGACAGGATGCACCAAAGTGCCGTCGCCAAAAACCTTCTCGATCAGTTTCCAAGTGTCGCGAAATCGCTCACCGGCTGGTTCGCCATCCAGCGATATGATGTCAAACACCGCGAAGCCCAACCGTTCGAGGTCCGCTGCGGACTGAGGCTGCCTGGCGATCGTTACGACATCGTGAATTCGCGGACGCCGGTCCGTAGAGCGCGCGTAAAGTTCGCCAACGATAACTGCATCGGATACGTTGGCTTGCAGCAGTTGCTTGCGAATTTCATTCTGCCATGGCATTCCCATGCGAATAGTACCGCCGGGATTGATCGTGAACACTTCTTCGTCACGAAAAACCAGCAATGTGAATTCGCCGTCAACTTTGCGGCTGGCATGATAATCGGACGAGGGAATCTTCTGGCGAATTCCTGGCTTGTCCAGCGGCATCATTTGCGCGCTTAGTTTTCGCCGATATTCTTGTGCCAGTGGCAGTAGGCTCGGGTCGCTAAGCTGCGTGGCGGAACCTACAAAATAGCCGCCTAATTTGATATCCAGTCGCGACTTGTCGATCAACGTCAGCTTGATCATGACTGCGCCTCCTCGATGTCGACCTTCGGGGATTTCAGTTCGAGGTTCGAAAAGTGTAGTACCAAGTAATACTGGTCTTGCTGGGTCCGTCCTTCGAGAAATCCGCGATAGGGCGTACCTCCGCGCCGCAGGATTAGCGGCTGGTTGCATTTTGGACCAGCGCCGAGCAACATCAATGCGTTGCGCTGCTCCAATTCTTTGGCCATCGAATACAGAAAATCGTAGGTCAAGCCGTTAACGTGTTGCAGTTGCGTTTTCCCGGAGAAGACAAACTTGCGAATCGCTTGATCGCGGGGGATAAATACACCGGACCAGCGCAGCGGAACTTCGCCGGCTAAATTCGTGTCCGCCATTTTCCGCGGACGTCTTTCACGCACGGTATCGTCGGCGTTCTTGACGATTTCCCAGAAGCGAACGTTGTGGACGATACTACCACTTTCGTCGATGTAGACACGCGAAGTCTCAGTCAATAATCGCCCGACATTCTCCGTATCGATTTCGGGGTCGTTTTCGATAATCGCTTGGCCAACATTTGCAAGCGTACCGTTGTGCGCTATTAAAGCCGGTAAATCGTGCGGCACGGTGGTCTTGATCAGCCGCACACCGGCAACTTGGCGGCGATTGGCGTCGAGCCAGCGAATTTGCTTGCGCGGCGATACGCTTGAGATCGCAACCAGTGCATCGCGTCCACTGCTGTTACTAATATTGATTTCTGGCATGGATAACTCTTGGTCGATGAATCTACGATCGGTCGAGCGCTGAACGCTGGGTTACCAATTTCTGAGCTGGATACGGAATAGCATCGTTACAAATCAAATCATGTCGAAGTCCATCATGTCGGTTTCTTCTTCAGCGGACTCGGTTCCAGTATCAATCGAAGGCACCGCCAGTCCCACAAAGTCGACCTTGGTTGGATCACCTACTGCCAGCATGATTTCGCCTGCATCGTTGGCCAGCATAAAACCTGCGTCCGCCTCGAGTCCGCCTCGGTAACTGTACGGAAATGCGAAGATCGTTCCTCTGGCAAGTTCTGTTCTCAAATCCGACAGATCATCATCGCATTCGACTGCATACACCAGTCGGATGTTATGCCGCAGGTATTCGTCGACAGTCGCCGTTTCAAATAGTTTGATGGGAGCGGCAAACGATGATGGCACGCTCGCGATATCGCGGCCATCGAGATCCACGGGTGTCATCTGAGTTTTGTCGCACCAATTGCCATCTGCAGTCATCCATCCCAATGCAGTGGACCCTTTGCCTACCAGCGTACAACCATCGTCAGCCAACGTCGCCAGCTCGCAACGTCGGCCGCGATCATCGACGACTTCCAGCTCTTTGTAGCCATACAGCCGTGCGCGATCGACCTTCGACATAGCAACTGGAAGCAGTCGATCACCAAATTGAAATACCAAAGGGCGCGCCATGGATCAATCCCATCAGCAAGTACAGCTTGCAACGTCGTTGGTTAGTTCGGAAGAATCCACACGATCGAAGTAATTGATACATCCGGATCGACTCATAACGCGTCGTCACGGACATCTATCAAGCATAACCTGCGACACTTTCTGGCCACAGATTCCTCGCCAAATCAATTCCGAAATCAAGCATACGCGTTCGGGGCGTAACGGTTGCGCGGCAGTCTAGGGATTGTCAATGGAAATGCAGACCAACGTTACGACGAGCCGACATTGGCTAGTTGGACAGCGCCACTTCTTTGCCGAATACCAGCCCGAAGCGCAAGCGAGTGATTTGCGATAATCGTCGTAAGCTATTCACTTGCTTGCGCTTCGGGCTGGTATTCCGCAAACAAGTGGCGCTGTCCAACTAGGAGCGTTTCGCCATTGGGAAGCATGGCGCCCTGAGAGTTTCAGCCGAACAGGCCCAGCACTGGCGAACCGGTGCAGGCGATGTGCGGCCGGCCGGTTTGATCGCGGAGTTCCAAGTCGGGCGGCACACCGAGGAGATGTAGGATGGTCGCGGTGAGGTCGGCGGGTGTGACTGGGTTCGATTGCGGAAGTCCGCCAATTTTATCTGAGGCGCCATAGACGGCCCCGGATTGAATTCCTGCACCGGCAAGAATTACGGTCGCGACACCCGGCCAATGGTCGCGACCGGCTTGAGCGTTGATCTTCGGCGAGCGGCCGAATTCACCCATTGCGACGACCAACGTATCGTCGAGCAGACCACGGTCAGCGAAGTCGTCCAACAGGGCTGATAGTGCCGCGTCCGTCGGCGGTGCGAGACGATTGCGAAGGTGTGGGAAATTGTTGCCGTGCGTGTCCCAAACCGGCGAATCGTCCGGACCTTCGTATTGCCAGTAGACCGAGACCAACGCGACTCCCGCTTCGAGCAGCCGGCGCGCCATCAGGCAGCCTTGGCCGAAAAGATGCGCCCCGTAGCGCGTGCGAGTCGCCTCGGTCTCTCGTTCGATCTCAAACGACTGTTGCACGGCACTTGACGCGAGCAATGAATACGCTCGATCGCGAAACGCGTCATAACTGTTTTGGATCGAGCGCCCGCTGAGCTGTTCGAACAATTCGCGCCGTGCATTGATGCGCGCCAGCGACATCTCTTCAGCCAGCTTAAGCGGCGGTGGCGAAAATTTTGCGGACTGATGCGATCCTTCCACGAGCAGCGGAGCATACCGGCCGCCAAGAAACCCTCCGTTCAAACCGGGAAACTCGTTGACCGCAGCATCCTTGATGACTTCGGGCAATGACACAAATGTGGGTGCGCCGGCCTCGGTTCGCACCAACGACAGGATCGATCCGACATGCGGATGGTCTGTGGTCCGTGGCCGAATGTCAGCCGCGGTTCGCGCATTGGCTTGCGGATGACGTCGCCCAGTCAGCATCGTATAGCCTGCTGAGGTATGCACCGTGTCGTCATGGGTGACTGAACGCAGCAGAGTCACATGATGCACCCGCCGAGCGAACAGCGGAAACAACTCCGAGACATGCACGCCAGGCACGCTCGTGGCGATCGGTGACAGCTCCCCACGTATGTTTCCCGGCGCAAGCGGCTTAGGATCGAACGTGTCGTGCTGCGGCGCTCCTCCGGTCAGGAACAGCAGCACGCACCGCTTCGCGCGACCAAACGACGACGATTTCGTGCTTCCTGCGAGTGCTTTCGATGCTGCCAGCGTATTCAGCGTGATCCCGGCCAGCCCCAGCGAACCGACCTGTAACCAGCTCCGCCTGTTCACTGCCAGCGAATCGTCGCCAGCTCGCAGCTCCAATCGTTTGGTGGATAAATGTTGCGACATGCGATTGCCTATCAACGAGCGGTCGTAGAATCACTATCGTGCGTCGTAATACGAAACTCGCGCCATGCTTCGCCGTATGCTGGACCGCGGCTGACGCGAGCGGTACGAGTAGTGGTGTTGAAAACCATTATATCGATCGTTGATTTGCCGACTGAGATCTGATACTTGCTATCCGCGAAGGCTCGTTCGAGCATGTTCTGAGTTACTTTGCCGTTTAGGCCGTCGAGAAATTGGTTGCGTTTCTCGCAACGAGGATGCTGTTTTATCGTTGCCGGTGCGGCGACATTCGTCATCTTGCGCGAGCCGAATCCAACGCGCAGCATGCGGTCGTTTGACTGTGCGATCGCAATACCGCTGGGTGAGCCCTCGATATTGAGCAGGTTCCCGTTACTATCGGCCATTACAAAGGTGAACCAACCTGCGTGCCGATCACGCTTGGCCACGCGGATCACACTTGCTAAATCCGGTTGACTGAGCAGATGAGCGATGAGGACATAGCTCGGCAGGCCGACTCGCGGAGACTTGCCGGTTTCACCGAGCGCAGCGCTGGTCCAACATAGAGCGATTCCGTGTTCGTTCATTCCTGCGCCGAACGGCATTCCGGGAAAACCATAGGCCAACACACTGGGGCCGTCGCCGCGCCGCCATTGGAGGATCGATGACTTGCCCGCCACGGTTTGCATCCAGTCCCAAGTCTGGCCGACCAACGTCGATCCGTCGCCAGTCTCAGCAGGTGCGATCGCAACCGCCGTGCAATGCCCGGGCATCGGCAGTGGTTGACGATGATACAGTTCTTCGTGAGCATGAATGAGAATGATTTCTGCAAGCTTCAACCCTGCCCCGTCGGCCATCCCTGCGAGTTCTTCAGCGATCATCGGGCACTCTTGGCGAATTACTTTGCCGCAGGCCTCGCCGTAAGCCAACAACTCTTCGCGAGTCGCCGGTCGGTTGACAAACGACTTGAGAATTTCGGACTTGAAGAAGTCGGCAATCTGGTCGCGAAAGACTGATCCATACATGACACCTCGTTCATGAGCATTTCCCGATATTATCTTGGCTGCCGCGAATGGAGCCACACCGGCAATGGCATCCTCGCCGTTGACCTGCGATGAAGACCAGTTGCCGAACACAACAATTATCAAGACGAGAGAAAACTTCGGCATATTCAACCTCCTCTTGTCGTGTTTGAGCCCATTACTGAAAAACATCTCGTACTGCAATCGACAAATCAGGGAGCTGGGCTTCGGCGACCAGCGTCGTGTCGGCGGGCGTGGTTATCGCAACGCTCATGAGTGTTTCTTCCATAAATTCGAAAGGCGGCACCGGTAAGTCAATCTTATCCTAACTAGACGGGCAAGCCTACAGAGTTGATCAAATGTTACCGACGTCCCTGCACTGAACCGAGCCGCTTTTGATAAAGCTTCCTCGCAACGCAAGTGATCGCAATTTTAAAGACATGGAGTCCTAAACCAATCCATGGACGAGCAGGTCTGCCCAACTTACACTCAAGGATCAAGAACGAAAATGCCTCTCAGTGCTTCGCCGACGTCCATGGTCGAAGAGCGTGGAAGTTTCGGCAGCATGGTGCGAGTGGCGTATGGATTTCCGACCTCTTCCCAGAAGTGGCTCGTCACGTCGACGAATTGTGCGTGATCAATAGCATGCAGACGGATTAGCCGAATCACGTGCAGGCCTTTATGCAAATGCACACAGGCATCTTTCAGTTTCCACGTCCGACGCTTGGTGGTGTGAAGCCCGGCTTAGCTTTTGGCAGCACCGACGACTATGGTACAGAAGCAGTCGAAAACCCAGTCCATATCCATGACTGGCATGCGACGATATTGCATTTGCTGGGGCTCGACCACAAGAAACTAACCTATAATTTTGCCCGTCGTGAAATGCGCCTAACTGATACTCGAGGTGAAGTGGTCAAGGCCATCCTGGCCTCAGTCTGAGATCAACGGCTTGCAGAAGGGGCTCGCTTTCAAAATTCAACATTGACGGGAGAACCGCTTGGAGGACCGCCTGGATTCAACTACAGCCAATTTCTAATTTTGAATGCATGACCCTCGATTGCTTATTGCTTCAAGGCCCCGCTTAGCAACAGGCCGTCGATTTCGGTTTCGGCGATTCGGAGGGACTCAAGCGCGTCGAGGAACGCGAGCTGATACTGATTGTATGTGCGCTGGACAGTCAACAAAGCAACGAAATTGATCTCACCGGCTTGATAGGTCTTGCGGGTCAGGTCGAGTGTTTGGTTTGCGGCAGGAAGAATGCGGTCGCGAATTCGTTCGACTTGCGTTCGAGCATTAGCGTATCGTTCGAAGGCAGGTGCCAATCGTTGCTGCAACTCGAATTGCAACTGTGCCAGGGCTTGTTCGGCTGCCGCAAGTTCATGGCGAGCCTGTTGGATCGCGCCTTGATTGCGATTCCAAATGGGAACGGGTACCGAGACAGCCAAGCCGCCGTCGCTAGCGCCTCCGATTCCATTATCGCGCCAATTGACCAGTCCGGCGATACTGACGTCGGGTTGCGTTTCGACGAGCTGGCGTTGCAGTTTCAATCGAGCTCGATCAATATTCACCGCTGCGACGGCCACTTCCGGACTGAACGATTGCAGCCGCGCAAGAGCTTCATCGAATCGAATTTGCACGCCAAGCGCGGAGAGCTCACCGTCCAGCGGTGCTGGCGGGAGAAACGAAATGCCGCAGACGGCACACAACTCGGACCAGCTAGAACGCTGCCGGTTTTCGGCGTTTTCGTGTTGGATCGTAGCAGCCTCGACTTCGAGTTGCGCCTGCAACACATCGGCCTTGCCAACTTCCTGGGCTTTGAACAGCGACTCGGCGGAAGCGTGCGCTTGTCGGCTAATGTCAAGCAGTTCTGACGTGACGGCAATTTGACGTTGAGCGCGGAGGGCGCGATAAAAATTGATGCGCACATCGGTTAAGACTCGAAGTCTTTGCACTTCGTATGCGTGCTGTGCTGCATTGACCTCGCGGCAAGCGATTCCACGATTCAACGTACGCTTGGAATGTCGCACCAATTCTTGGCCAATCAAAACTCCGTGTTGTTCGGCCAGCCCACCACTGCCGAGCTGCTGGCCTTCGTAGCCCACCGTGGGATTGGGCAACAGTCCCGCTTGCACCGCATTTCCCTGCGCGGCGCCGATCATGTACATCGCACGCTGTAATGATGGATTGGACGAAAGCGCCATGTGCTCGAAAGTCGGTAACTGCATCACCGGCTCTGGAAGTGAGTTCTCCGGCGACATTTCCACCGAATGCGATGCCGGATTCGACTCAACTTCAGGACTCGAAATGTCGGTCGAATGTGTTTTAGTCGACTTCGCTCTTGGTTGCGATGAGTTTGGAAATTCGAACGCCGCGGCAGATTGTGCGATACCGTTGGATTGGATTTCGGCAAGAGGCATGGGGCGTTGTCCCTCGGCTGCGCTCGCGATTCCAATCACGGCAAGCACCGTGTGGAGTGCGGCAGCGAGAGTTACCCGCGTAAAAGCCATCGTTTTTCCCTTAGATGGTTGGCTGAGCAATCGTTGAGAATAGTTCCGGCACGAAGGCGCGGAGTTATCTGCAATATCGATCGGCTAAGAAGAATCGTACGGAAGTGAAAAAACGATTCTGACGCCAAATCCTATCTAGTCCGGATTGTTCACAGCGAGTCGCGTCCAATACAAGCCAACGCGCAAGCGAGCGCCAGCATTTCCGCGGAATTGAGTGCCAGGATTAACGCGGAATTGAGCGCCAGCATACTTGCACTCGCTTGCGCGCCGGGCTTGTATTTGCTCCGAGCACCCGGAGTGCCGTCCAAGCGGATCAGCACTCCGGCGCTAGCAATTCAGGAGATATTATTCTTTGGGCTGGTTGTCGGAACCGTCGGTCGGTTGCCCAAGAATTAGTTGGATGACCCCACCGGCACCAGACTGCTGATTGTAAACATAGCTAGCATCAAGGGCTTTGGTAATTCGCTGAGATGCTTCAGCCAAGTGCGATTCTGAATAGGGATCCATCGATTTCAAATTGTCTTTCATGCACGACGCGATCTTGTCATTTAGGTCGCGAAGTTGCTTGGTGCACAAATTGGAAATCGCTTTGTAGGCTGCGGCACTGCCGTTGCCAGGTAGCGTAAGATCGATCAATCGCTCTAGGTGCTCCCGTTGTAGGTTGCGGCGCAAGCTGCTGATCATCGGCTGGCGAGCCGTGCATTGCTTGTCGAGTTTCTTGTCGAGTTCGCTCCAGATTTCGCCACGAATTCCGTCCAGCAATTCCGGCAAGGTGAACGCATCTTGATCTGCTGCGACGCGGAATTCGTTGTCGTAAACTTTGCGCAAGGTCGATGCGTTCATCAACTGAGTTAGCGCCGACGACTGCATCGACAAGATGCGGTCATGAACAGGCCAAGCTGGATCGCCGGTCATTTGCGAGAAACTGTCGTCAAAGAAGTTCTTGGTCAACCGCGATAGCAATTCCGGTGACAAAGCAAACGAATCGTCACGGAACGTAGATTCTAGGACGAACGCTAACGCCTCGCGCTGAGTTGCAGCCGGTACGACTTCGATTGGCGAGCGACCTTTGGGATCGCCTTTGCGATCGCGATTGATGTGTGCACCGCCGACCCAATTGGACATCATGCTGATATTGCGCATTTGCAGGTTCAGCGTTAATTCGTAGCCCTGGCGCGCCTTGGTCCAGCGTTCGCCGTTCTTGACATAATCTGCCAACAGTCGTTTTCGGAATCGTTCGATCAAAATTCGCTGTTCGCGAGCGTATTCGATTGGATTCTTACTAAAGTCATATCGTCGCGCGAGAGGATCGGGCCCAACGGTATCTTCGTCGGTGGCGAACTGTAATTCTGGTTCACTGACGCGAGCCAAAATCGGTTCCAAGTTCTTGTCGAAAGTATAACCATATTCGATCGCCCAATAGTCATAAGGGCCAAGATCGATCATGCCGTAATCCCCTTGCACTTCGCCATCCTTGAGCCGCAGGTTTAGCGGCAGATAGTCCATGACTGAGCCGGCAAACGCTTTCTTGGATTTGATTTCATTGCTATTAATTTCTTTCAGCGTGTAGATGCTGCTAGATTTGAAATTGTGACGCAAACCGAGCGTGTGGCCGACTTCGTGTGCGACCAAATCGGCTAGCAACGGACCAACAAAACTCTCTGGCATGCCGTCGAGCAACGATTCCTCGGGTTTCTTGGGAGCATCTTTCTTAGGTTCTGCTTTGGTCTCGGCCGATTTGGGCTCGTCTTTCTTTTCCTCTTTGGCTGCCGTTGCGTCGCTCTTTACATCCTTGGACTCGTCCTGTTTGGCGTCTTTGCCGTCTTTCTTCTTTTCTTTTTCATCCTTCTTTTTTTCGTCCTTGTCGTCATCATCGTCGTCGACCAGAGCGGCGGGACCGATATCGAGCAACATTCGCATAACCGCAGTATCGATATGACGTCCCTGCGATGCAAGGCATTGGCCATTGACTTGGCTGTTACGCCCAATCAAGCCGTCGAGCGGGTCGTCGCCCATCAGCGGAGTCTTCCACTGCGATTCAGCGTAGCCCGCGAATGGTCGAGTGGCTTGATTGCGGATAGTGTGGCTGATGTGAGTACGTTGGCTGGGAGTGGCAAAACGTACACGTGGGTCCCAGTTTGGATGTTCGGCCAGCCAAGCGATCGACTCAGGCGACATGCCTTCCATCGCAACCAGCGGCATGTAATCGGCGAATTCTTTGTCGAAGTGCCGTATCCAGCCATCGGTTAGTACAATATCCGCGTCCAAAATCTGTCCGGTCTCGGGATGTACGCGACTTGGGCCAATCGCGGTTCCGATGTTGTTATTCAGCCAGCGGATAAAGTTGTAGCGCACATCTTCGGGATCTTTCTCCATATGCGTGCGGGTTGATTTATCCTGGTAGTGAATTTCGATCGCATCGGACAGGCCAATTCTCTCGTATGCTTTGTTCCAATAATCGACACCTTGTTTCACCCAGCGTCGATAACGGACGGGTGTTGTATGTTCGACGTAAAACCGAATGGGCTCGACGGGTGGACTGATTTTCAGCGAAGGATCTTTCTTTTGCAGATGCCAACGGTTGATGTAATGAACCTTAACTTTGTCTTCTTTGTATTGCCCATAGTCCGAATAGGATGTCGTGAAGTAACCGATGCGTTCGTCCGCGTTGCGAGCAGCATAGCCAGTACTGGTCGGAATTTCGCTGATCGAGTAATGCAACGCTTGCAACGTCCCTGAAATGCTAGGCATTTCAAATGCCATTTCGATGTTCAGCGGAAACGCTTTGGATTTGACCAACTTGGCCAGCATCGGATTCTGCGTTCTGCCGGAAGGACCAAAGAACGTCGAAGCACTTCCGACCATCATTTGATCGCCATCGATGACGGGTCCACCGCGTGGCGAGAGTGTCACGATCGGCAAGTCTAAAAGTACCCTACCGGTAAACAATCGGCTGACCGAATCGCGAGATTCGTTATCTCCGGTGGCACGAATACGAACATTGGGTTCAATCAGTGCCATGCGATTGTTGTATTGCCGCCACTGCACATAAAAGTCGTTGACTTGTAGACCAGCAAAGAGTTGTCCGCTGGCTACGGTGACACCGATAAAGTATTTTTTGTCTGCGAAATTCTTGGGCAGTTCCAACAAGACTTGGCTATCTTTCTGCCGCACATAAACATCGTACATCGTCGCCATTTCACCGGTTGGCGGCGGAATCTTGGTAAAGCCTTCACTAACTCTCTCGAATGGCGGAAAATCAGGGCCAGCGCTGGGCTGCGCTTGCGCGCTGGCCGATCCCATAAGTACCAGTCCGATTGCAATTGTTCGCCAAAGCATGAGCCTGCGCCCCTTACTAGATGCGGAAATTGAAAAAACTATGGTCGCAAATCCTACGACACCAACGCGTCGACATTAGTCCATTTCCAATTCGATCGATTTGCCCCAAGGAGAATCGACCGCTACGCTGATGCGATACTTGCCTATGGCCACTCGCAAGGGCGATGGCCAATCCCAATTTGATCATTCTAGCCAAACTAATTGCCATCGCTACAATCGCGCCATGGCAAAAAGTGCGGAATGTTGAATCATGGGATACCGGTCACGTTGCGCACAGAATCGGTCAACAGGAATATTTGAAGGATGTAATTCGAACCGTGGTTCATGCCTAATGTAGCGATCAAATCGGTGGAAGAGCGTGGCTGTGACAGGCCTTTGATGGATGTGCCGAGGCAAAATCTTGGCCACATCCGTCGTCAAGGTTGGATTTGCCGTTGCAGCAAGACAGGAAATGGGTACCATTTGAGCCCAGAAATGTAGATGTTTGAGAACTAGTCAACCGCTCGGGGAGGGCTGGAGTTTGAACCATGAGGGGACAAAATCCATGTTGGTGGTGTCCCGGAAGTGTTCAAGTGAAAGAGCTTTCGCCTCGAAAGTGATGTGGTAGAAGGACGTTATGACTGTCACCAAAGAAGACAAGCAGAAAGCATTCCAGCAGTTTCGAACCGCAGAAAACGATACGGGTTCGTCTGCCGTGCAGATCTCGTTGTTAACTCAACGTATCAATTCATTGACCAACCATATGCGAACCAATACCAAAGACTATGCCAGTCGGCGGGGATTGTTGCGGATGGTCAGCAGGCGGCGTGGTTTGTTGGACTATGTGCGCCGCCACGATCCTCAGCGCTATCTGGATATTATCAGTCGCTTGGGAATTCGTAAGTAGTTTTGCACTGGATTGCTGATCGCTCTGTATTGTTTTTTGCGAAGAGTCCGCTGGTCCAAAATTGCCACAAAGTAAGTGGCGAACACGTGTGACGTAGGACCGGTGGTGAGATTGATCGAGGCCTTGGTCGGGCGGGTAGATGCGCGCCGTCGCAAGAGTTTCTTTGGCGTGCTGCCGAGTGATTCCTCCACCGTACTTACCCGAAAACGCGGCGGACGAGAACATCTTTTTTCCAACGTTTATTGTCAATAGAGTTTGTTGGATAGGAACTATCAGTGAAGATTCGAGTAGAAAAACAAATTGGTGCCAAAGTACTGTCATTCGAAACTGGACAGTTGGCAAAACAAGCCGCAGCTTGTGTGATGGCGCAGTATGGTGACACAATCGTTCTGTCCGCGGTGGCGTCAGGTGCCTCGCGACCAGGAACAGATTTTTTTCCGCTAACTTGCGATTATCGCGAACGCATGGCAGCAGCCGGAAAATTCCCCGGCGGCTTTCTCAAACGTGAAGGCCGTCCAACCACTAAGGAAACTCTCACCAGTCGATTGATGGACCGTCCGATCCGTCCGCTGTTCCCCAAGGGATTTGTCGATGAAGTGCAAATTCAGAGTTTGGTCTTGAGTAGCGATCTGCAATATGACGGCGATGTGCTGGCGATGAACGGAGCTGCCGCCGCGTTGCAAATTACGCCGCTGCCATTTATGGGCCCAATCGCTTCAGTGCGAGTCGCCAAGCTCGACGGTAACTTCATACCTTTCCCGAGCAGCGAGGAATTAGAAGACAGCGAACTCGACTTGATCATCTCCGGCAGCCAAGATTCGATTCTGATGATCGAAGGGTTTGCACAGGAATTGCCCGAGAGCGAAATGGTAGACGCGATTCTATTTGCCCACGGAATCGTTCGCGAAATTATCGGCTTGATGAAACAGTTAGCAGATCGCGTGGGGGTCCAAAAAACGCCTTTCACTCCGCCGCAAGACAACGGACTGTATGCGCGACTGAAGTCCGACTTTTACGATCAATTTCGCCAAGTCAATCAGACCGAAGGCAAGCATGCGCGCGCCGACGCCGTCAATGCTCTGAAGGCTCGTGCCATGGCAGAAGTGATCCCTGATGCCAAAGCCGAAGGTGCGTATTCGGCCGATGCTTTCCAAACGGCTTGGCACGATCTGCAACAACGCGTGGTGCGCGACTTAATTCTCGGCGGTACTCGTCCAGACGGACGTGATCGCACCAGCCTGCGGCCTATCGAATGCGAAACTGATGTTTTGCCCCGAACGCACGGATCGGCCATTTTTCAACGCGGTGAGACGCAAGCACTAGTCACTGTGACCTTGGGTACTTCGCGCGATGAACAGCGAGTCGACGGGTTGGTGGACGAGTACAGCAAGAAATTCATGCTCGACTACAATTTTCCTTCATTCTCCGTCGGTGAATGCCGGCCGATTCGCGGGCCAGGCAGACGAGAAATCGGGCACGGTGCTCTCGCGGAACGCAGCGTGGCACCGGTTCTGCCAGATCCGGAAGAATTTCCATACACGGTACGCGTGATCAGCGATATTCTGGAATCCAACGGTTCGTCGTCGATGGCGTCCGTCTGTGGTGCAACCTTGGGCTTGATGGCCGCTGGCGTACCGATCATGAATCCTGTGGCTGGAATAAGTATCGGTTTGGTAAAGGAATCCAATGACCAATGGGTACTGCTAACCGACATTATCGGGGATGAAGATCACTACGGAGATATGGATTTCAAAGTTGCAGGAACTCCTGAAGGTGTTACCGGAATCCAGCTCGACCTGAAAATCGATGGTATCAGCGAAGAGATTGTGCGCGCCACCTTGAAACAGGCCCGCGAAGCACGAATGGAAATCCTCAGGAAGATGATCACCACGATTCCTCGACCGCGCTCAGAGACCAGTCGCTATGCGCCGCGATTGCTGCGCACGAAAATTGATCCCGATAAGATTGGCTTGCTGATTGGTCCCGGTGGCAAGAACATCCGTGCCATTCAAGAACAAACTGGCGCGACCATCGATGTGGAAGACGATGGATCAGTTGTAGTCTCGTCAGCCGATGGCGAAAAAGCAAAACAGGCGCTGGCTCGAGTCGAAGCCTGCACCGCCACCGCACAAATTGGCAAGATATACGATGGAACAGTAACCAGTATTCGAGATTTCGGTGCGTTCGTGGAAATCCTTCCCGGTCGCGACGGACTGTGCCACATCAGCGAGCTGTGCGGCGGCTATGTTGGCAGTGTGGATGAAGTCTGCAAAGTCGGCGATCCCATGAAAGTCCTGGTGATCGGTATCGACGATCAAGATCGCGTCAAACTCAGTCGCAAGCGAGCTCTAGAGGAACTCGGCATTGAAGATGACGTTCGCCCCGAGGGTGGCGCAGGTCCCGGCGGCGAACGGCCTGAAAGAGCCGAACGTTCGGACCGCGGCGATGATCGTGGTCGATATCAAGAAGGTGGCCCCCGCGGTGACGGCGGGCGACGTGGAGGAGGAGGCGGGCGCGGAGGTCGCGGCGGCGGGCGGCGGTAATCCGCGAGCGGTGCCACACGGTTCAGACGTACATGTTTGAATCCATCAAAAAAGCCCGACGAACACAAGTCGCCGGGCTTTTTAGTTTTCTAGATGGACAGCGCCACTTTCATTTGCATTGGAAAGAACAAGTCGTTGCAGCGAAATCGTTTAACCCCAATACCGTTCAACGAACGTGGGATAAGCTTCCAGCTTGTCAATATCTTGTGCAAGCAATGGCGAAACTCCGCTACAGGTTGACAAGCTGGAAGCCTTGTTATACCCCACATCTTTTTTGACATAAGTTGACCAATGACC
>SYJV01000425.1 GCA_005798335.1 Planctomycetaceae bacterium
GCTCATGCAGTTCTGGAGCCAACAACTTATACTTGCGACGAATTCCTGCGATAACTTTTGCATCCATGATGCTTTCGTTATCACATATCCGACTGAATTCGACCAATAGCAACTTGTAAAAGTTATTTTTACACAGGCCCTTACCTGGTTTATCGACCCGAGGAACGTACCGGTACGCGTAAGGTCGTTGACTACGCTGCTGAAAAACGTACTCGAACCAGAAAAGTGGTAAAGTATGTTGATGAGTCAAGAACTCGCGTTCGACGAGAACTGAGCTACAAACAACAGACACGGACAGAAACGATTCCCGTAGTCAGTTACAAGACGGAGAAGCGGACCAAAGAAGTTAGCTTTACGGTCAATGTTCCCGAAGTCCAAATCGAGCCCATCACAACGACCACTTACCAGAACATTCAGGAAGAAGTTAGCGAACCCTATACGGTTCGAATTCCCGTAGCGACGACTAAGGAAGTTCAAGTTCAAGTTTGCCGCATGGTACCAAAACTGGTCCCCTATACGTTTTCACCGTGCAGCATTGAAGCAACTGCAACTCTTGGTTGCGCAGGGTGTGGCGACAATGGCTGTTCCGGTTGCGGCTTGAACATTCAACCCGGATGCGGCGCATGTGGAAATGTTGGTGGCTGCGCTGGATGTGGGGCCGTTCCACAGTAAATCTGGCCTAATTTTCTCACAAACGAACGACGTTGCAGATTCACAAGGTAATGCAACATTCTCTCGCGGCGGGTGATTACGACTTGGTAATCACTCGCTTTTTTTATAGCATCCGGAATATCGCCTGACCAATCAACGACCGCCATTATGCGACGCTCTTCGAGAGACTCCAGAAGCAATCAACAATCGTCCGTAACAGGTCAAACCATTAGCGAATTGGAGTTTTCTCGGATGCTGTCTCTCTGCAAGTAACATCTCCTCCGTGGCCAGAGCGTAATACCGATCACCGCGCTCCGTCTATCTCACCAACTATTGCAGCAGCTAATAAATAGCACTAATAACAGCCCGGCTCTGAAGACCAGGTTCAGCGAATGGCCGCGTGGAGGTAGGCTAAATCTGCAACATGGGATGTGCCTTGATGATATTTCACCGACTGATTGCAATCTGCTTCTAGCTTGAAGGGGCGCCCTCGAACCAACTGTCCCAGGTTTTGTCGAGGTGACTGGTGGCTTGGGCCAATGGTAGGGCGGTCCAGCCGGACGCGCACTCGTGTAGCAGTCCTAACTGGGCAAGGTCATGCACGGCATCTTCGATATCAAAATCGACATGGATACCGGTAGCTTCGTGAATGATCTCTTCACAAGCTCGGTCGAGCTCAGCGAGGGATAGTGGAAGATGATCGAACCGCAGAACTGCAGCGACAAAGTAAGCCAGAATTGCTTCGCAGGCTTCTTGTTGTTCTCCTTCTTCCAAAATTCTTTGGAGCACGCCGGCGTTATTGTCGAGATTCTGGTAGTACAGGTTCTGGGCCATACTCAGCATATATCGCCTGCGCGTATTGACCGTGTAAGTGAACATCGATTTCAGGCCATACAGAATTGCGAACATTACTAACACGCAAATTGCTACGGTCTTGAACAGTCCCACCAGTGTTAACAGAAAAACGTTCCTCAAGACTCGCCAGGCGGTCATGCCAGCCGCGTAGAGCGATGGCAAAACAATTTGGGAATGGTCCCACCACGACATGCGAATTCCTGTCGAAGGCAACATCATATCGACGTCTTGTTGCGGAATATTCTTGAACATGCGCAGATAAACTCGATGGCAATCAAACCGGTTATCAAAGTCGCTGTCTGGACTGGTACGAAAGATTACGACCAATCGCTGATAGATGGGAACACGCAGCGTTTCATAGCGAAAAAGACGTCGCCAGTTGCGCTGTCGGCGCTGGCCGATGACGTCGCCGCGGACGTACACGGCCAGTCGCGTGAATAGCCCGAAATTGACACGCATGCGCACGCCCCATTGGCTGGCAGCCTTAAGCGCCCGTTCGATGTCCTGGGGAGCCAGACGATGGTAGTTGGCTCGCATCAGCATGTCGTCAAACTGTTGGAACAACTCCTCGCACAATTGGTCGCGGTGGACCGCGACCGGTACACTCATCAGCAATGTATCGCGATCAGGATCCAAGGGAGCATAGGTATAGGTTAGTCGATCGTGCTTTTGGCGATACAGATGATGGAGCATCGACAACAGCAATGCGGCGACTCGCCGAAACGCTTCTTGCTGGGGTTGTTTCAGGGCGGGATGTTGAGCTAGAAAATGTACCAAGTCGGTCGTGTGCAGCGGCACGAAGGTCTCGCGCCGAGAGGCTTCACGATCGACGATGGATTCTTCATGAAAGTGACCCATTGTGTCGTTGATTCCAGAAAATGAGAACTACCAAGCGCAATCGTTCGCGGCTCAAGCGCTCCTGGAGTGGCGAACTCCCATCGCTGCGGTTGCGTTTGACATGGATGGCTTGATGTTAAACACAGAACAAATCTACTTCGACGTGGGACAAGCGATCTTGCAGCGACGTGGACGATCTTTCACCGACGCGCTGCAACGTGGGATGATGGGTTTGCCGGGTACCAAGGCATTCGAATTCCTGATCGCGGCTGAAAACTTGGATGCTACACCCGAAGAACTGACGCGCGAATCGGACGAGATTTTTTCCGCTTTGCTCCCGGATCGACTGCAAGCGATGCCTGGCCTGCACAGCTTGCTCGAATTTCTTGACCGGCTCAGTCTACCGCGGTGCGTGGCCACTAGTAGTCGGCGCGTATTCGCAGAATCATCGTTGGCGATGGTCGGCGTCTTAAGTCAAGTCGATTTCATTGTCACGGCGGAAGATGTCCAACACGGCAAACCCGCACCCGACATCTATTTACTAGCGGCGCAAAAAATGGGGATTTCACCAGAGGAAATGTTGGTTCTGGAGGACAGCCAACACGGCAGTCGCGCGGGTGTGGCATCGGGCGCTTGCACCGTTGCAGTGCCCGGCGATCACAGCCGCAATCATGACTTCAGCGGCACATTCTTCATTGCATCATCGCTGGCTGATCCCAGAATCCTCACGCTGCTAGGTTCCTAAGGCGAGCTGCAGATGGGAATTTACCAATACAAGCCCGAAGCGCAAGCGAGTGCCGAAACCACGCACGAGTCAATCCAGGCTCTCACTCGCTTGCGCTTCGGGCTTGTATTGGTAAATTCCCATCTGCCGCTCGCCTAATTGGATTGCAGTCTGAATTAGCTCGCTTCAGGGCGAAGTCAATCGATGAGTTGCTTCCATGAATCTTTAGAGTTTGGTCTAATCACACTAAAAAGAGGTTGAAATGACTTAACTGCACGAAGATAGGAGGACAACTGTCATCCGTGCTCGCGAAAATTGCACAACTTTGAACCGTCGCGCGTTCCCACAACTTTGTGAACAGCGTGTGCCAAGTAGGCATCAAACTCTAGCCCCATAAGAGAACCGGAAGCGGCTGATAGTCCGCCGCCCACCAGCGGCGTTATCCCAAAACCCGTGTCAATTTCGATGCCGATTTGCTTTATAAAAAGGGCGGTAGGAGTTGGAACAATCTTAAGTGAGGGTGATGGCATCTATGGGTGCCCATTGTGGATGAGGAAACTGTTAGTTCGTATAACGCAATACCGTTCAACGAGCGTGGGATAAGCTTCCAGCTTGTCAACCTGTAGCGGAGTTTCGCCATTGTTTGCACAAGAAATTGACAAGCTGGAAGCTTATCCCACGTTCGTTGAACGGTATTGTCGTATAACGATAGTCTAGCCGTTCCTAGTGTGCCAGTAACTGCGTGGAAACTTAGCTGTTTGCAAAGCGGCGGGTCGACAAACAGAATCATGTCATAAGCAAGAAACGTATTACCCAGTCCCGCGAGAGCGATCGCTCAGTAACACGCGTTTCGATCCAGCGTTCGAAATCTCGCGGCATTCGTTCAGGTCGTGAAACTCAATAACATAGAGTGGTTTTACTATGCCAGCTTCGCTGAAGCACATTGATTTCCACACGCCTTTGGGTGCGAATTTGGTCGGTGACGGCGCTACGTTTCGAGTTTGGGCTCCGCGAGCTCACAAAGTTCATGTCATCGGTGAATTCAACCATCGGCAAAGAAACAACGCCAGCCTGCTGACGCGTGATGAGCAAGGCATCTGGTCTGGTTTTATTCCAGGAGTGCGGGATCGCCATCGTTATATGTTCTACATCGTCGGCGAAGGCAGCGAAGGCCCCAAGCGCGATCCCTATGCGCGTGAGTTGGAGTCGCCGTTCCCCAGCGAGTGCGTGATACGCAGGACCGACTTTCCATGGCATGAGACTGGCTTCGTGACACCGATGTTTCACAACTTGGTGATATACCAGTTGCACGTGGGGACTTTCTATACGCCGCATTTACCAACCAAAGGTGGCACGTTTCTCGATGTAGCTCGCAAAATTCCTTATCTAGCCGAGCTCGGTGTGACAGCGATCCAATTGCTGCCGATCCAAGAATTTCAAACAGAGTTCAGCTTGGGCTACAACGGTACGGATTACTTTTCACCCGAGATGGACTTCGCAGTTGCGGATAACGAGCTTGCTCGCTACGTCGTTTCCCTCAATTCGATGCTGCAATCGAAAGGGCTGGCACTCTACGGCGAAGCGGATTTGCGTGGTGAAATGAATCAGTTAAAAGCGCTGATCGATTTATGCCACATTCACGGTTTGGCTGTAATCCTGGATGTCGTGTACAACCATGCCGGTGGCGAGTTTGGGGATCAGAGTTTGTACTACTTCGATCGTCAGCGCCAAGGTGGACGCGAGAATTCGCTGTACTTCAAGAATGCTGAGCATGCGGGCGGGTTAGTCTTCGACTATGGTAAGTCCGAGGTGCGAGATTTTCTCATTCGTAACGCCAAGTTCTTTTTGGACGAATATCGTGTTGATGGTTTTCGGTATGACCAAGTCAGCGTGATCGACAACGATGGCGCGCCAGACGGCTGGAGGTTTTGCCAAGATCTAACCTCGACCTTGCGATTCCATCGTCCCACCGCAGTGCAGAAAGCCGAGTACTGGAATGTCAACCCGTATGTCGTGCGACGTCCTCCCGACGGAGCTGGCTTTGATACTTCGCTGACCGACAGTTTGCGGATCGCGCTGCGCGATGTGCTCTCCCACGCAAGTCATCCCGACGAACGTCCGCTGAACATGGCTCGCCTGGCGCACAGCCTCTGGCCGGAGGGCTTCTCCGAACAATGGCAGTTCGTTCAAGGACCCGAGAATCACGATATTGTCTATCGGGGGCGCGAGCCGCGAATCGCTCGACTGTGCGATCCGTCGAACCCTCGATCCTGGTATGGGCGAAGTCGCGCGCGAGTCGCCACTGGATTGACTCTCACCGCGCCCGGCATACCGATGTTGTTCATGGGGCAAGAGTTTCTCGAAGACAAACAATGGGCGGACGATACGAAGCATCATCCTGGGCTGTTGCTCCACTGGGATGGCCTCGAGCGCAACGACAAACCGATGCTCGATCACGTGCGATTCGTCCGCGAACTGCTACAGTTGCGATGGCGATTTCCGGCGCTGCGCGGCGAGGGCTTCTGCGTCATTCACTCACACGACCAAAATCGTGTTCTGGCGTTTCAACGCTGGGAGGAAGGAATCGGGCAAGACGTTATCGTCGTGGCTCACTTGTCAGTGCGGCACCGTTTCGACTACCGAGTCGGATTTCCCGGGCCCGGACGTTGGCGTGAAATATTCAACAGCGACGTGTATGAGAACTGGGTCAATCCAAATGTCGCTGGCAATCGAGGCTCAGTTTACGCGGACGAAAGGCCAATGCACGGCCTGGCGTACTCGGCCAGTCTCGTATTGCCGGCCAATAGCTTGTTGGTCTTTGCCAGGTAATGGCTCAAATATGCGCGCGATATTCTAGCTCGCAATATCATCGAGAGTTCGGTCGAACAAGCGATATGTCTTGGAGCGCGTCACACCGCTTCGTTCGAGACTGGCACGCGAGAGATGATTGGATTCGAGCACCCATGAAAACTCTCCGTGAGTTACTCCATACTCGATGGCACTTGGCAACATGCGCTCCAACGCCAGCAAACCGAAACCCCAGCGTTGATATTCTGGAATCACGTTGGTGCTCAGCAGCCGGACTCGCTTGAGTTTGCGTTTACCAAGGAGCAATTTCAAGAATCCAAATGGAAACAACCGCCCATTCATTGACTTGATAATCGGATTGAAATCCAACAGTCCCAGCCCCGACCCCACAGGCTTGCCATCGACTTCGATCACGGTGGTCAGTTCGGGGACCAGCAAATGGCGCAGTCCCTTTGCCTGCTGCTGAACTTCTCCTTCACTCATCGGCACGAACCCCCAGGTACCGATCAGCGAGCGATTATAGATGTCGAGAAACAATCGCACTTCACTCAGGAAATTCTTGATGTTGAATCGACGGGTGGTTACGTTGAACCGCCGCCTCAATTCGTCGACGACGAACTTCAATTTGGGATCAGCACCTGCGATCATCGAAGTGTCCCCCTCATACGCATACAGATCTTGGGACTTGGCAAAACCAAAACTCGTGATCAATCGTTCGTAGAATGGAGGATTGTAAGTCATCATAAACGTCGGTGACGTATCAAATCCCTCTACCAACAAAGCGACTTCGTAGTTCAACGAAGGATTCACTGGTCCGCGCACGTCGGTCATACCGTGACGTTTCAATTCCTGACACGCCGACGAGAACAGCAGGTTGGCTGCGTGCTGGTCATCGACGCATTCGAAGAATCCGAAAAAACCTCGCTTATCGTTGAACCTCGCGTTATGACCGTGGTTGACGATGGACGTAATTCGTCCGATGACTTGTTCGTCGCGACTGACCAAGAAATTGGCGACGTCTGCATTGTCATGAAATGCGTGTTTGCGAAATCCGACCAGCTCCTGCTGCGTTCGAATAATCGGCGGAACCCAATTAGGATCGCCTTGGTACAAACGCCAAAGCAGTTGAATGAACTCCTTCTGATCCCGTGAGGATGCTACCTTCCATACTCGGTAGTTTGCTTGCATGCTGATGGATACCCTCCGTCCTTTGGTCGCTCTGAATTGGCCGATTGTCACTGCGTAGTTAGTCCATCGGTTACACGCAAATTCGTGTTGTGCGCATGTACAAACCTACTTTTTCTTCAGCGACAACATATACGCTACGACATCGACCAGCTCTTGAGCAGACATGGTCTCCTGTAACTTTTCGGGCATCAGCGATTTGGCTTGCTTCTTCAATTCCTCGACGCCCTTCATTCCCAAGGTTCGATCGATCCCTTGCGCCTCGCGAATAACGACTTGTTGATCGGTTCGGCTAACAAGCAAACCTGTGACCACTTGTCCGGATTCCAACAGTGCCGCATAGGCTTCGAAATTGAAACTGATTCCGGCGGACGGGTCAAGAATGGAAACGTACATAGCTTCTGGCGAGAGCTTGCTGCCGATCTCCGACAGGTCTGGCCCAACCGACTTGCCAAATCCGCTGACGATATGGCAATTCGCGCAAGTGCCTTTGCCGCGAAAAATTTCTTGTCCGCGCGCGACGTCGCCACTCATCGCGATCAACTGCGACAATGGTGGCAACGGATTCTGGCTGGCCGCCTTGGGCGCCGGAAAAAACTGCTCAGCCTCAGATCGTACTGCCGGAGCACTATTGGCTCGCAATCCGGCGCCTGCTACCAATCGAACATCGATCGGCAAAGTGTTATTTCGCACTTTCGCAAGCAACCATTTGGCGCCTGAGGGTATGCGCGCCAATCCCTTAGCGGCTTCAGATCGAACTTGAGGAGCGTAGCCTTCCTTGTCCAAGCACGAGATCAACATTTCAAGTGCTGCTGGTTCGTTACACAAGCCAACCACGGTCGTCATGCGCGTAGCGGCGTCAATTTGTTGGCTGTTGGCGATCTGGGTGGAAATCTCTTGAGCAATCCCCCGGCCCAGCAACATTTCTGTGGCTGCAACGGAACTGGAGTCTACGTCGCCGTGCAGTGCCAACCGCAGTAATCGATCCTTGAAATCAGGCAACTGAATATGGCGCAACACGCGAATATGTTCAGCGCGACTGGGTGATCGGTCGAGATGACGAGCCACCGCGGCTTGCAGGGCTGAGTTGTCTTTGACGACATCTGCGGGCGAACGCAATAGTGCTTCGACGGCCAGCCAATCCATCCGAACTATTTGGTCAGGTGATCTCTGTTCATGATTATCGGCATATTTCAGCAGTACGCGCAATGCTTCATTGCGGGCTTCTTCGCTGTGAAAGTCCAAAGCGCGAAATAGTCGGGCCACTTCAGTCTGTGGCAAGTTCGCATTGGCCAGCATCATCGCCAGATACTGTGTCGCCTTGGAAGATCGGCTGCGCCAAAGGATGTCTCGATATTTTTCAGAAGCCCAGTTCTGGCCTACCCTGGCCAAGAAAGCGTCCAAGCATTCCGTGGCGCGCAAATCGGATGCAAGGCCTAGCGCTTCGAGGTACCAACGATCTTGACCGTCATACTGCATCGCCAAATCCGACCAGATTTTCGGCATTGCGTTTGACTTGTCGTGACGCAAGGCGATCGCCAATTCGCGTCGAACTTCTGCTGCATCACGAGAAATTCGCTGAGCATTCTTTTCGGGAGCGATTTTCAACTGCCTCGCCAACCGCACTGCCACGGTGCGGATATCTGGATCCGCGTCTCGCAGCGCCAGTTGAATTGTCTCTTCGCCGCGATTCGGCAATTTACCCAGAGCCCAGAGTGCACGTGCTCGGTAACGCGAATTTTGACGCGTCGCCATCATCTTCAGTGCAGGCACTGCAGCATCACCGAACTTGCTTATCTTCTCAAGCGCCATATATCGAACAGCCAAATTCGGATTGGTCAAAGCCGAAACCGCACCCTCGGGTGTGCTGAAATTGAATTTGGGCACGTTGTACTTCATACCCGGCGGTGCGATGCGAAATAGTCGCCCGCGCTCCATGTCCTGCATGTTGTGTCCGCCAACTCCAGGGTCGTACCAATCGGTCACGAACAGCGAACCGTCCGGTGCCACACACACATCAGCGGGGCGAAACCAAATATCCTTGTCGCCAACAATCAGGTTCACGGTATCAGCCGTGTAACCGGCCCCAGATTTTTTTACAGGATAGGCGCGCACCACATTCGGCCCAGCATCGCAGTGAATGACTTGGTTATGAAAAACCCTGGGCAGCAGGTCTCCTTCGTAAACGCAGATTCCCGTTGGCGAACCAGCACCGGTGAGCAGCAACGTGGGGACTACTCCCGGATCGTTCAAATGCCAGTGGCGCTGTGGTATTTCCGCTTCCAGATTGGTGCGGTCGGTGCGCCAACCAGCACCGGTCATTTCGTTCACATAGCCATAGTTGCCAAACTCCATGACATAGTTGATGCGCACCGCCCGGTTGCCATCGTCATCGTTATCGGATTGCCACAGCGTGCCGAATGAATCGACCGTCACCTCGTAGTTGTTGCGGAAATTGTGCCCTAGAACTTCAAATTCTGAGCCGTCGAGATTGCAGCGAAACGGCATGCCATTGCGGTAAGGCTTACCTGTGTCACGGACTTCGTTACCTGCCATATCGACCACGATATTTCCTTTGGAATCGTGAACGGTATGGCCGGTATTTCCGAAATTCCAGTAGAGTTTTCCATCGGGACCACAGATAAACGAATGAGCCGAATGGTCATGCTGCGCATCGCCAGTCTTAGTGAACATCAATTCCTTGCGATCAGGTACATCGTCTCCGTTCTCGTCGGTAAAGATCCACACATTCGGAGACGACGAAACAATTACTTTGTTTCCGAGTACGCAAATGCCCATGGCCGAATCAATATCGCGACCTTGATAGTAGACTTTCGTTGTGTCGGCTTTGCCATCTTGATCGGTGTCTTCCAGGATGAGAATTCGATCACCTTCGGGACGCTCACCATTATGGCGACGGTAGTTGACCACTTCGCATACCCAAATTCTGCCGCGGTGATCGATATCGAGATTGGTAAGGCTCTTCAATTGTGGTTCGGCGGCGACCAGCGTGACCTCCAGTTCGGGATGAACCGTTAGGCCGGCCACTGCGGTCTCCGGTGTACGCACTTGATTGTCTAAGGCCACCAAAGATGCCTTCGATTTGCGCCGATTAACGCGCTCGGCCTTGAGCCCTCTTTTCGTCGAGTCAGCTTGCCCAGCACCTGCCTGTACTGCGGCGACACCTGTCAATGTGCTGGGTTGGTTACTCGGCGAATTGGCTTGCGAAAGTTTGAATTCGCTCTTAATCTTCTGACTATCGTGATTGGCGGGAATCTTTTCGTCCTGTCCCTGTTCGAGCGATTCGAGGGTCGGCGATTTAACCGGCAAACCATCTGCCGGGATGTCCACGTGCGCGGTCCAGGCAATTGCGTTGGAAACTAGTTTGAGGATCTCTGGCCTGCCCCAGTTCCAATGATAGTGACCGCCAGTGAATCCGAATGATCGCCCACCGTTGGCTCGGTCGTAAACCCAAGCCATGTGCTGCGGTAACTTGCGAGCCACGGCGGCCCGCACCGCTGGGTTGCCGCTGTGCGGTCCATCTTTGCGTGCCATCGTGGATTCGGGCGCAACGGCGGACAAGATCGGCGTGACGCCTTTCATTTCCGGTTGGAAGCGCATGTGGAAGTACCATTCGTCGTTGGCGCTAAACGGTTGGACACCGTGCGTTACTGCATGCGTGGGCAACTGTTTGTAATCGGCAGTCCAATGTGGATTGACCGACCAATTCATTTCGAAATAACCGCCGAGCCACTGAAGAAACTCGCGACCACCGTTTTCTGCTGGAACTTCAACACCGTAATGAAGGCAAACAAACCCAACTCCACGGTCCATGTGTTTGGTCAGGGCTGGGAGATGCAGCAATGCCGGGTGTCTGGCTCCACCGTCACAGTACATTACGATCGAGGACGCTCCTTCCAAGACGGATTCATCATCGGGCCAACCGCCGGGATATACGTCACACTGAATCGATCGGCCTGCCGCCGAAATCGCAGATGCCAAGATGCGACAACCGGCCAGATGTTCATGCGAGCCATAACCATGACTTGGCTTGCCAGCCAAAAAGACAATTCGTTTGGCAGCCCGACGATCTCCCTGCGCGTGCACCGCGGAACTCGCAAACAAGCCCAGCAGGATTAGCACGGCGACTGGTACAACGATTTTTTGTGACATTGGAATCCCTCAACAGATTCGTAAAAACTGGGATGTGTTTTGATCCAATTTTAATTTGTTGCTATGAAAACTGGAGATCTCGCGCGCGGGCAGCGGTTCGCAATGGTAACCAACGTACGCACGATCGCCTCCACTGATGGAACTCTGAACAACGCTCCCGGAAGATGGTTCGCCAGTATAACACGGCGCACGCGTGGAGTAACATTAGGGGCTGCGCGAATGCGAACTAGATAGTAACTAGCGCGGCGGACTTTACTGGTTGCCCGCTCGAATGTTCATCCAAGCAACGTACATCAGCCAGCCAAGCCAAACAGCATAGATCACAGCGATCAGTGGTACCCAAGTGTAAGGTGATCGAGCCCTTTTCTGGCGATCATGGGATTGGTCAGGCATCCTCTTTATTGCTCAGTTCAAAGACCGGATCGAATGCGTGTTCAAACTCGTAGACGTTGTCGAAGTCTTCGCGTCGATCGGCCTCCGATTTTTTCATTTGCTTGATGCGAATGAGATTATAAACGATTTCGCCGAAATCGCCGGTACAAGTGATTCCCCAACTGGCCAGCACCAGATTCGCCATGAAACCATACTGTTCAACTGCACAACGACGAATCGCTTCGCATCGCTGTTGACCAGTGATGTGATGCTCGGCCCCACCTTCCTCCGCAGTTTTTTGTGCGGGCATTTTCAGCGTTTCTTGCGCATATGCCAAAGCCTCGCGTACGAACTGATAGGCTTCGATATGATAACGCTGATCTTGTTCCAGCAATTCGATGATCGGATGTACGTTCTCAGACATTAGTTTCCTCAGTCTTGATCTTCTTCGTCGGCAGCGATCGACTCGTTGGTCGGAGCGCGTCCCGAACGACGAATAACAGAGAGCACTTGATCAGAGCGGACGAGAATGCGTCGATTGTCCTCCATCTGTACCAGCAGTTGTCGCGCCAAGATCTCTTGATTGAGCACTTTGCCTCGGCCATCTGCGGTAACGATTTCCGCTCCGATTGGCGGCAATGCCTTGCGATACTCTTCGTAGGTATCAAATTCATAACGCAAACAGCATTTCAGCCGACCGCAGCGTCCGGAAATTTTGCCAGGATCGAGGGTCGCTTTCTGCATTTTCGCCATCTTCATCGATACGGGCGGCATTTGTACCAAATAGGTATTGCAACATACCGGCTTGCCACAATCTCCGTAATCGGCCAGCAGCTTAGCTTCGTCGCGTACGCCGATCTGACGCATTTCGATTCGGGTATCCAGCTCTTGAGTTAGCCGCTTTACCAGCTCGCGAAAATCCACTCGACTCTCTGACAGATAGTATACGACGATTCGCTCGCCGCCTAACATCCGTTCCACGTCCACCAGATCCATGGGCAGTTGCAAATCTGCCATCACTCGCTGACAAATCTCGGCGTCCCGGTCGCCCATGTCCCGGAGCTGATTCAAATCGCTGTGATCTTGTTCAGTCGCAGTTCGCAAAATGGTCCCAGACGGCGGATCAACCAGTTCGCTCACTGCCGAACCCTCAGCAGCGCAAAGCACTTCTCCTGCTTCAACGCCACGTTGAGTTCGCGCAATCACGCACGTACCGCGCGTACACGTCTGACGAGACTGCATGACGTGTAAGATACGCATGATACCACAACGCACAACGTAGGCTGGCATCCCGATACTTTGTAAACCGAATGGTAGAGGTGATTAGCAACGACGCGAAGCTTGGTATTTTAACGAACCCAAGCGAACATTCTCGGGCCGCAGTATAACCGCCCTCGGGCGCAGAAGGAAGCCTTAGAAAGCGGGTTACTCTTCGATAGGCGCAACGACAATTACACCGCTGCTCAGTTTGATCGACAATCGTGCGGCGGTGCCAACTTGCGCGAGCAATTCTTCCAAGCGAATATCCTTCATATCTAAACTAATGAGCTGCTGCTTAACCGATTCGGCAATTCGTTCATCCCAACTGACCTGCAAGTCGAGATTGTTGGCGATATGTTCAACCACTTCGGCCACAGGCTTGTCTCGTGCTACGAAACTGGACAATTTGCGTTCCAGCAGCTTGCCCCCACGGTCGCGAGTCGGTCCAGTGCTTGGGCGGGCCAACAACTTGCGATGAAAACTGCTCGGACCATCAACCGGCAACGACCGCTGCTTGGTCTTCAGGCCATTACGAGTCTTCTGCTTGGCAATCAAACTGATCGCGTCCGGCCGAAGTTCATCCGCTGCGTAAACCGCTTGCCAATCGGATGCCGCATTCAGCGTTTGAAAAGCGAATTTGTGATCCGCAAACACAACTTGCTTGTCGAACCCTCCCAGCAGTAGCGTCAATTGTGTTGCCAGTGTGCAAGCCGGCAATTTGCCTTTTGCCATCAAGTCGTGAGGTAGTGAATTCTGCAATTCAACATCCCATAATCTTGAGATTTGAGCTAGCAACTCAGTAGGTGTTACCAGCATTGGCCACTGAAGCCCTTGCTGCCGAACTGAGGAACTGTCGCCGGAAGCTCGGCTAAGTTGGTCGTGCAGCAAGACGGCCGCCCTTTCCATCGATGCCAATTGTTCAGCCGGAGCAAAAACGACGACGTTTTCGACCAGTCCAACCTGGGCTCCCACCGTCGCTGCGATTTTTTGTAAACATTGCTCCAAAGTCGTCGCGGGGAACTCAACGGATACCAGTTGATTTGCGTCGACGCGCCGATCGATCCAACACGTCAATCCAAAACTCGCCAATTGCCCTTCGATGCAAGTTCTTAACGGGACGTTTTCCCAAGCGTTCATGCGCACTGTACGCTGCAATTGATCGTTCGCTTGACGACTGTTGGACAATAACAGCAAGTTGTATCGGATCGTTTCATTCGCTGAGATATCCACTGTCGCAAAACAGATCGCAGCGAATACCAACAAGCGAATTAGCTTTCCAATATTCGGTGATGGCGAATTTATCGGAAAATAAATCGGACTGTTTGTGCGTTGGCAAATCGATTCGCGATGATTCACTGCCATAACCCTTCAATCCAGGAATCTCATCGTCTGTGGAGTTCACTTTGGGCAGTCTGTGTAGACTTTGCGATTTCCCACATCTGCTTGGATAGCAATCAATCTTAACTCGTTCCTTATCGATCGCGCACAAATAGATTGCCCGATAGATGCTGCTGATTATACTGAACTTGGCCGAGCATGAGATCGCCGATCCTAATTCAAATTCGACTGGTGCAGTGATCGCGACGTCGATGAATCTAATTGACAGAGGCCCGTAGCGTGGAAGACAAAGCAACGCGCATCGCCGTTTTGGTGCGATACTACCAACGATACCTTCATGACTCCGATACAGCTCGCTTCATCGCATCGGTTGCTTCGAAGTATTCGATTTCAGCCTTGCATCGAGTTTTGCAAGAGGGCGATGTCTACCGTCGGCGGGCCGCTGCGCTAGCGCTGGGACTGATCGGTGACATTCGCAGTAACGAAGTATTGGGTCCGTTGCTGAAGGATCAGGATCGCAAATTGCGCCTGGTGGTCGACGATGCATTGCGCTCGATTTGGTCTCGCGAGGGTTCAACTGAGCAACGCCATCAGCTTGAAAAAGTTGTTCGCTTGAACGAATGTGGCGAACATGAACTGGCCGCTCAATTGGCAACGCTTCTTATCGAAGCCGCGAATACGTTTGCCGAAGCCTACCATCAACGCTCGCTGGCTCTATTCAATATTGGCGAAATCGATCAAGCGATCGAAGACTGCTGCAGGGTCTTGCAGTTGAACCAGTATCATTACGCGGCCATGATCGGCCTCGGACATTGCTATTTGGATCACAACGATTTGATGGAATCGCTGTTCTGGTTCAAACTGGCGCTGGAAACTTACCCAGATCTCGAACCAGTACGCATCCAAGTTCGCCGACTGGAAAAAGCCATCCAAGAACTGTAGGGCGAGTACAAGCCCGAAGCGCTAGTGGTTCGACGAGTTGCCGATAAGACCAATGTTCGCCATGCGCGCTCCGTAACTGGCAAGCCCACAGCGCCAGCATCAGCCATCCCAACCCACGAATACCGTTCACGTGCGCAACTCCTAACAAACCCTGCGACAACATCAACGACAGTCATTGTATACACCGAAACCAAACTGCGAATCGCGCCGCGAATTCGGAATAAGCGCGCTCTCGTCTTTTTGTCTTTCCTCTTTTTGTCTCGCCTATAGTAGAATAATCGTTTCAGTTACAACTGCGGCCCCGACGTTTGCCTGCCTTTGGGTGCGGCGAAGGTTCCTGTACATAGAAAACTTCGTACATCCCGTGGAGCAACAAAGTAATGTCTACGACTCTCCAAAACCACCTGTGGTCCGAAAACTGGTCGCTGGCAGACCTGCACCGACACCTCGGCGGCATTCCTTTGAATCGCATTCGCGGTAACCCCGCGCCGGGTGGCGCTAGCGTCCAGGATGTCGCGGCTATTCAGCGTAACTCAGGGCGGCTGTACGAGTTGATCGACTGTATTCTCGTCGAGAAAACAACGGGTTACTACGAATCGCGGCTCGCCATTGTGATCGCATTTTTTTTCTTGAACAGTATCTCGGCCAGCACGACCTTGGGATCGTACTGGGCGCCGATGGCACACTGCAGATTCTACCGCATCAAGTCCGCATTCCCGACGTTTCCTTCATTGCATGGCAGCGCTTTCCGAACCGCGAACTGCCCGCGGAGCCTATCCCGCACTTGGCGCCCGATCTTGCCGTCGAGATTTTGTCCGAAAGTAATACGACGTCAGAAATCGCACGCAAACTGCGAGACTACTTTGCGTCCGGAACTGCTCTAGTGTGGATCATCGACCCTGCCGCACGAACAGCGCAGGTTTACTCTTCGCCTATTCAGTTCACGACAGTCGCTGAAGACGGACAACTGACCGGTGGCGAGCTACTTCCCGGTTTCACATTGACGCTCAGCTCTCTATTCACGCGCGCCGGAAAACGAAGCTCTTGAGTGTTTGAACGCGCTGCCGCACTCGATTCGAAATGCGCTATCGCTTGACAGTCCACGCCCGTATGCATAAACTCTGCAATGCAAAGCAAAAGGAGCACGAGCGATGAAATTATGGTCACCGAGAGAAATGCGCGTGGCGCCGGTGTTGGATAGCGAACGAAACGCACTGCCGGTGCAGGCTCGCACGGCGCTGTTGATCAATCCTTTTTATCCTAAAGATCCGCATGCAAGTTTCGGCAAGCATGTGCTGACACCGACGTTGGCTTTGACCAGTATTGCGGCAGCCACACCCGCGGACTGGCAAGTGCGATATTGGGACGAAAATTTGTTGCAAGGTTCGCCGGAATTGGAACCGCTTCCAAGCGTAGTGGGCATTACCGTGCATCTCACGTTCGCGCAGCGCGCATACGAGTTGGCTCGCTGGTTCCGCGACCGAGGAGCGATGGTGGTGTTGGGCGGATTGCACGTAACGTCGTGTCCCGACGAAGCGGCGGCACACGCGGACGTATTGGTAATCGGCGAAGGAGTTCAGCTCTGGGGCCGACTGCTAAAGGACTTTGAAGCTGGACAGTTATTGCCGGTCTATCATGGCGATTACCGCCAGCCCTATCGCGATCTACCCAGCCCGCGACGCGATCTGTTGCCGCGAAATAGTTTCTTAACCACGACCAGCGTCATTGCAACTCGCGGGTGCCACAACCGTTGCGACTTTTGTTACCTTTCGACGCGCGGCTTGCATAAGCCGTATCAACTGCGCGATGTAGACCAGGTCGTTCGCGAAATCCAAAAGGACAACCAACCCTATGCCGTGTTCATCGATAACAACCTCGGATCGCGCAAAGACTATCTTCGCTTGCTCTGCCAAGGCCTGCGACCGCTGGAAAAGATCTGGAGCGCGGCGGTTACCATCGATGTTACCGACGATCCCACGCTAGTACGTGAAATGGCACTCGCGGGATGTACCGGTGTCTTTGTTGGTTTGGAGTCGCTCCAGAATGCGAACATTACTTCTGCGAACAAGAAGAGCCCAAACACTGAGGATTACGCACGTCGCGTGGCTATCTTGCACGACAATGGTATTCAAGTGAACGGCAGCTTCGTGCTGGGTTTTGACCACGATGATCCTGACGTGTTCGCTCGCACCGTGTCGTGGATCGAAGCGAATCGGCTTGAGTGCGCAACCTTTCACATCTTGACGCCGTATCCGGGTACTCCGTTGTTCGCACAAATGGAGGCCGAAGGAAGACTGCTGCACAAGGACTGGTCTCGATACGACACGGCGCACGTCGTCTTCCAACCCAAGCAGATGACGCCCGATCAACTGCTCGCGGGTTACGCCTGGTGCTATCAAACGCTGTTCTCGCATCGCAGCATTTGGAAGCGCCGACCGGTAGAGATCCGCGCCGTGCCCATGTATCTGGCGATGTCCTATTTGTACAAACGTTCGAATTCCCTGTGGCACATGTTGATCAAGTACCGCTGGACTGCCCGCGTGTGGAGTCCGCTAGTGGAGTTGAGCAGGCGCCGGCACGTCGCATTTCGTAAGCGACTCGCACGCCACCCAATGGTTGGCCAATCCACCGGCAACATCGTCTCGGCAGGTGTTTGAAAAATTGAAAAAATCTCGCTTTCAGATTTACTAACTCAGGAGTAATTTGGTTCAACGAACCGAAAGGCTAAGCTAAGGCGGCTTAGGCTATTTCCTCCTAAGGGTTCAATTGTATCGAGAGGCGAGACTTTGCCTTCTATGCTGCCGAGCTTTCTACTACTGGCTACGTGGCTCGCGGGATAGCTTCCGATGATTTTGCGCGGCGGGATAAGTGTCGTCAGTTGATTGACCCGCTTGTTATTGAAGCGCAAGCGGGCCGTCAGCACCTTAACGTTCCGGTTCAGTGCTTGCACCTGTCCTAGTAGATTGCTGTTAATACATTTCTAAGCCACAGCGCAATAACCAGGTAATCGTAAAAGACGATTTGCAACCTTTTCGTAGGTCGATTGCAATTGGAGCTTCTCGACCACACAGACTGACAATAGTGGTCTGCCAATCCACTAGGAGTCTGTCCGGGAAAGGTGGTTTCGCCAGTTTACCGAGTTTGAAGGTTCTATTGTGTTTGGTGAGTATAGGCGATTGCTTGCATTTGCGAATCAGCTTGAAACTCACTTTAGCTTGCACTGATGGCAATGTGTTGAGGATGTGGCTGCCGAAGTATGGATGAGTGCGGCAGGTTGTCAGAGTGTCAATGGCTGGGTTGGGAGGCTTGACGAGAATGGAATCTCGAAAATCGTTTCGTGAGTGGGAGCCAGGGCAGTATGTTCAAGAAGCGCTGCCACAACGAATGACATTGCCACAACGAATGACATTGCCACAACGAATGACGCTGCCACTTCCGCAACGCCAGCCACTGCAGCTGCTGCGAGTCAGCCGATCCAGCTGAGCGCCGACGCGGGATACTTCAGCGAAGCCAACGTCGAAGGACTCGATAAACTGAATTTCGATCCACACATCGCCACCGGTCGCGACAAGCACAACACTCCACAGCCTCCAGCCCCCGAGACCACAGCTCCGGCAGAAGCCACAGTGAAGCAACGCATGGCGCACAAGTTGCGAACTACCAATGGCCGCGTTTGCTATGCCAAGCGCAAGCACATAGTCGAACCGGTGTTCGGCCAAATGAAACACGTTCGAGGCTTCCGGCAATTCCTGCTGCGCGGCATAAACAAAGTCGGTTCAGAGTGGAAGTTTCTCTGCCTAACTCACAATTTGCTCAAAATCTGGCGCTACCGGTACGCGCCCAACTAAAACAAAAAACAACCAAAAAACACTAAGCAAAGCCCGTCTCACCAATTCTCGGACAGACTCCTAGCGTCGCAGATGATTTCTAATTTCAGGAGCCGCCTTTTGTTTCACCAGGCGAACGAAGTGGTGCGACTACGAACGGTTGGCTGACAACAGCACTGTGAATTCGCGTTACAGCTTTTGCAAACGAAGACGGAAACCTTCCCATTGTGTGTATTTCACTTGCTTCTTGTCGAGCGTTTTCATTTGCTCGCATAGATTCCTGGCCGTTAGAGTGAGATTGTTCGTGCTGAATTGCAGTCATTGGAAATTCCATTTTTGTCGTCAAGGGCTAATTTACATCGTACCGATTGTATTCTGCTGAGTAAATTATGGACAGAACATGTCCCATCAAATCACAAAAAGCTTTTGCGGGCAGCCAGTTTGCTCGTCTTATTCTACCCTCCCTGGTTGTGAGGTGAAGAATGCCGAGCATGTCGCAACTGTTGCTATACCAGCCGTTGATTGGCACAGTCAAGACTACCTTTACATCGTCAAGCGTATCATTGGCAGTTAAACGCCAGATGTCATTTCGGGCGGCTTCCATTCTATCTGTGATCAGATATGCCCCCTGGGCATGATGCTCAAGTAATCTCTTGGCTATGCCGGTATTATGAGATTCCGCTACGCTTCTTAACTGCCTCTCATCGGCCAACCCATTCGACCTCGCAACAGTTCTGTACACGGTTTCACCATTGTCCTCAGATGCAACTCGAAGAACGCAATTGAAAGTCGCGTTTCCAGTGCGCTCGCGGAAGTAAGACGCAATGTTCTGGGCGATTTCTTTGTAGAATTGCTCAAGCCTGACCTTTCTAATCGCATCATCGGGAGACGAGTTGATTTCATATACGCGATCGCGCAAGTCGTGAGTTAATCGGTGGATCGCTTCATCTGAGTTGATTCTACGAATCCTGCTCAGTCGCAGCCAAACAAGCCCCACCGCAATTCCGAATGCGATCACCAGGATTAGGGATGTGGCTAGGTGTGGCCAACCTTGTACAAAACTGTACGCTGCGAGCAATACCTGCAAAGCGCTAGCGCTGACAATCGATCGAAGCCGCAATACTTGCCAAGGAAAGTCCGCGTACCATTCCGTAGAAGGATCAATGTTGTTGATATAATCAAATGGCCGTTTAAAAGTCATGGTGGACTCCTTTGGTGTAGGAGTTTAGTCCGTCTCAAAGTTGTATTCAATAAGGCGAGGGAGAGATAAGAGATCTAGAAATCTGCAAGGAATTCACACCGTATCGATTGGCCGATGGCTCATGTGCGCTATGGACGGTCTTTGGACGAACGCTCTACTTTAGCAACCATGCCCGAGCTTGGCTTGCATCGAGCATCGGACAGGTATTCGTATCAAGCATTCGATTGAGCGAAACTTCGTCCTTAAATCCTGAGCCGGTTACGATGCAGACGATCGTGCTGTGCGGAGTGATTTCGCGATCTTGTACTGCTTGCAAGGCGGCCACGGCAGCAACCGCGCCGGCGGGCTCGCAAAAGATGCCTTCTTCGCGCGTTAGACGCCGCTGCATCTCCCAAACTGCGGTATCGTCGACTAAGTGTCCATTACCTCCCGACCCGCGACATTCAACGATGACTTCATTGCCGTCAATCACGGTTGGTACTTGCAGACCGCTGACTTGCGTTTGACACTGCACAACTCGGCCGGCATTTTGACCGGTCCGCAGCGGTCCCGCGATGGTGTCGTTGCCGCTGGGTTGTACGCAATGTACCGCAGGGCCGATGGTTGCACGCGAGATTTGCTGCAGCTTGCGAAATCCGCGTGCGATGGCCAGCGTCAAACCGCCTCCACCGGCTGGCACAAAAACGTGATCGATCCGCGATGATTGCTCGGCCAGTTCATAGGCGATCGTTTGCACTCCCGACATGCCCACCGAGCTAAAGGCATACCCGCTGATCTGCAACATACATTCTGCGGACTTACCAGCGGCATTGAGCAACTCAAAAACTTCACTTGTCACGCGCGGATCGGGACCAAATCCGCGAACGCGAAATATATTTGCCCCGTAGGCCATCATCTGTTTCAGTTTCCCGTCCGGTGCAGTCTCGACAATAGCGATGTCACATCGCAATGCTGCAGCCGCGCAGTAAGCGGCCAGCGCCGATCCTGTGTTGCCGCTGCTGGTCGCCAAACAACGTGTCTTGCCGCGCGCCAGCATGTCGGAAATCGCCGCTGCAGCGAAGCGGTCCTTGTACGATCCGCTGGGATTTACTGATTCGAGTTTGAACCACAGATTCTCAATCCCCGCGCGCGGGCCCACGGACCGCGATCGTACCAGCGGCGTATTTCCTTCGCCCAGTGTGATGCGATAGTCAACCGCTGACGCGTCGAACCAATCGGCAAATCGCCAAATACTCATAATCTGTGACTCTAATGAATGCTCGACTATCGTCGATCGGTTTCTACAATTACCGCTAGCGCTTCGTCTTGGTCCACGCGAGGAAACGTGCGCAGGACCAGCACCAAACCCCTCGTAGCCGAACGCACTTCGACAATCTGATCGCCCAGCGGGTCAGAGATCGTGCCGATTAACTGGCCTTGGTCCACGACTTGGCCAAGCTCCACGGTCGCTTCGAAGTAGCCGGCGCAAGGCGCTGGGTTCTGGATTTGCATATGACCGGAACTTGGGCGGTCGTCTTCGATTAAGTACTCGACCAGAGAACTTGGGGCTGGCCGATCAATCATCGCCAATTCAGCCATGACATTGAGGCAGCCCTCGACGTACGCTTGAACCCCAGGCGACGAACAAGTCGCTGCACCGAGGTACTCCACATAAATCGCTGGTACATTCGCATCGCGAGCGACCGACAATGAACGGCCTTGCAGCGATGGATCGGTTCCCCAAATCACCGGCAAGTTGAAAGCTCTGGCCATGCGTCGTTGCATATCCAAAACTCGCGGTTCCTGATGCAGGCAGTAACCCGCCAGCGGCCAGACGGACATCGTGGTTCCGCCAGTGTGCAGATCGATGTAATAATCGGCGCCGGAAATCAATCGCGCTGCTGCGTACGCAATTCGCTGAGTAATCGTGCCAGTAGATGTGCCAGGAAAAGTGCGAGCCAAATCGAGGCCATCTTCGGCGCATCGGTGCTTGCGCTCGAACGCTGGTTCATTAACGACGGGTACCAATAAGACTCGACCACACAAATTGGCTGAGCTCAACAACCGCCGCAAGCGCCTGATCGCAACCATTGACTCAAACTCGTCACCATGCACGCCTCCGGTAATCAGCAAACATGGACCGTGCGTATCTCCTTGAATATCGCAAACAGCAAGCTGTACATCGCTCATGGACTATCTTCTCTCGTTGAGGGCCGTTCTCGCGGTTAGGCGAACGGCAGATTGTTTCTTACCAATACAAGCCCGACGCGCAAGCGAGTGTGTGCCAGGATTGACGCACTCGCTTGCACTTCGGGCTTGTATTCGCTTATGTCTTGGTAAATTCCCATCTGCCGCTCGCCTTACAGGCTGGACTGATAAAAGTGAGCCGTTTGCGCAAGCAGGCAAGCGCCAACGGCTCAC
>SYJV01000426.1 GCA_005798335.1 Planctomycetaceae bacterium
CAAGAGCCTCATTCGCAAGGCGCTCGAAGATAGTGAATGGCGCATACGCGCGGCTGCGGTCAACGCCTTGGCCAACGATGTGTCGCAGCTTGAAGGGATTCTGCGAATTGCATTGGAGGACGACGATGGTCAAGTTCGCATGGTTGCGGCGAAGGCCGTTAGGAGCCATCAATTCGTACGGCCAGGGATTGCGCTGAAACGCTCGATTTGGACGCTTGCGGCAAGAAAATCGTTTACCGACCAGTTCGTGGGCGAGCCCCAATATGAAAGTGTCGCTCGAGATGCGGATTTGGTTCGCTATATGCAAGCTCCAGATGAGTTTCTTGCACAGGATCGTCTACCGATTTCCAAGAACCTGTTGGGATGGTTGATGCTCCGCATGGGCGGCGTGGCTCAATGGCCAGAAGATTTGAAGGATCCCTCGCATTTGATTCGCTTCTACGGCGAACTGAATCCAGAAGACGAATCGAAAACGCCGTTCGATGCCCCAACCGTCCTCGTCTGCCGAATTCGTATGCCTGCGTTTGAACTGTTCATCGAACGCTTCGTCGGGATGATGAGCAACTTGATGCAGGCATGGCGAATCGCGCGACGAATGACGACGAAGCAACCGTTGACACTCTGGATGGTTTGCGCCGATATCGATTTCTCGATGATCGTCCCGAACTTGCCCGCGTTGGAACCAGGCGAACTCCATTACGGACCCACCTGCTTTGGTTTTCGATTGCGTGAACCAGGACAAGGCGAAAGTCATTTCGGTAGTGGAATCGGAAGACCGGGGAGCACGGAATCGAAGCTTTTCGAATGGATGCTCTCGGACGACGTCGCCCAGCGCTGGCAACAAGCCTCACCCGATTTGCGCAGGGAAATATCGGGATACATCCAAACGCTGCTCAACCAGCCAAACGTGTTGAGCTGGACACTCGTTCCGATGCTATCGCGTATCGTAGACCAGCTTCCATCGGAATTTCGTGAATCGATTGCCAATCGTTTCCAGGGAGTTTCCGTCTCTCAATTCGCCCGGCAGTTGGATCGGCTTTTGCCGGCTGGGTCGCGCGTATCCAATTCCGAGACCAACCGTAAAAAAAATGAAGTTGATGCGGAGACAGGAATGGATCCACTGAAGGCAGATCAACGCCAAGAGGACGCAGGAAAGGAACTCTGTGTGAAAGCGCGTGAAGCGATCCGAAGTGCTCTTGCGGGCGACAGAGAGTTTGCGGATACGATGACGGCGATTGAAACTGCAGGGCCTTTTATCCCGTCCGAGTCGGATTCGGATTTGGATGAGTTGCTCGATTTAATTGAAGAGCTGTATGGAGAATTTCGCGGCGAGGACAACGCCCGACGAATATTAATCGTAATGCAACAAATCACGCTAGATTCGACGCGTGTCAGCCAACGACGACAAATCGCAAAATTCATGCAGCGTATTCATGTTTTCCTCGGCAGCGCTTGAACCGTATCTTCACTAAAGTACCTGAAGAGCCCGATTTGCCCTAAAATGCTTAAATGCGATAAGATGCCAACGCGGCAGGTCGCATTCGCTGATTTACACCATTGATTTTTATTGCGAGTTCCGAGTTATGCAGCGCATTGACATTTTCAGTCAAAAGGGCGGCGTCGGAAAGACGAGCCTTGCTATCTTGATGGCGAAACACTTTGTTTCGAAAAAAAGGAATGTGCTGATCGTCGATGCGGACCTGACCGGTTCATGCATTGGTGACGCCATCGCTCCAGACCTGATCGACCCGTGGGAATCGATTCCTGGCCTCACGCAATTGATCTGTGGCTCGCCTGACCTACTATTGGATAACGTTGCGAACACACCGATCTATTGGTTCGATCCTTCTTGGACAGACATCGACATCGACAAGATGAAAATCCAACCACCCACGGGTTTTGGGATCTGTTTTTGCCCGAGTCATCTTTATCCAGATGTTGGCAGCTTTGCGAAAATTTTGCGGGCACTCGCCGCACACGAGACGTCGGGAAACTGGGTTCGACATGTGATTCAAATGGTTATCAACCAGACGCGACAAATAGTGGGCGACGAAATCGTTGTCATCGTCGACCATAGTCCTGGGATGGCTGCGTTGCAACAAGCTGCGCTTGAAGATATCCGAGCGAACGCAATCGAACGAAAGAATAGCGAGGAGCTCTCAAAACTTCCGAATAACCATGTTGCATTGATGATCACTTCGGCTGACAAAGCCGACCTGAATATGTGTCTATGGTTCCAAGAAACCCAAGAGGCGCTTCTAAGTCGAGCGAATGGCTCCACGAGCACCAAGTGGGCTAAGGACTACTATTTCCGATTCGTCGCCAACAATCTTGCAGGTACGCCGCCAAAGGACCTTAGGAAATTGAAGAACAATCTTTCGGTTCCAAAGGACGATCTGATTTCCAATGCGAATACGTTGGGCCAGTTGGCTCAGATAGCCAAGATTTCTAAATCGACTTCCACCGCGATCGCGAAACTTTGCGATTGGACAACAGACTCTACGAAGAAATAGCTCGAGTGACGAAGACGAATTTGGTTTAACAAAAAAGCCGGCAGAGAATGGTTCAATTCAACGACGATTGGTACTTCCAATATCGAACGAATTTGTTGAGTTCGCCACAGGTATTGAATCGATCGGGGCATCGTGAAGTCGCATTTGCCTTGAAAGGTTCTGCTTGCGAACCGATCGATCAAAAGTACGTCGAGGGAGCGCTCAAGAAACTTTCGCCGCGTCATGCATCGTCCGTTCGTGGGCACATGCAATTCTATCGGGCTTGCTTGGAGGCAATCGCGATTGTCCCGCCCGACCCAGTTGTTCGTAGCGCCGTCGAGATCGAGTGGCTTTGGTACTCAACGCCTTTCAAAGATTTTTATCGTGATCATCTGGCTCACGTGCAAAAAGTAACGGCCCTAGCCGACTTTTTGGTCACTTCGCGAGATAGTCCGCTCTGCCGAGGCAGCACGATTCCGCTCGATTGGATTGCCCAGGGGATGGCAGAACGCACGCTGGGGAATCCTGCTCTTCGCCATGCAGCTCGACGTTGCGGCGTCGTAGAAGTAGACGGCGATGCTGAGCAACAGAGGACTTTTTGGCGATGCGCGCTGCATACGTCATTGCGATACGCTGGACTGCTTCATGATATGGCCTATCCATCGGTAATGGTTCACAAAGTTAGAAAGGCGGCTGAGCCAAACTCGCCTTTCCCGGCATTCAAGGTTTTAAATGACGGACGTTTCGAATCATCGTATCACTTGTTTGCTCAGTCGCTTTGCAATCTACCCTACCAATCAATCGAAGATGAATCGGACAAGAAAGCGATCATCGCACACGCACTCGACTCGGAGCATAACGTGCAAGGAGCGTTGCGAGTCTTGCAGTACGGAATCGAGAACAACGCTACTTGGCGACTGAGCTCGTTCGAAGCGTTTTGTTTGGAGTGGGCCTCGTTAGCGATCCTCATGCATGATTTTGACAAGCCCTTCGGAGAGGTTTTTAAACTGAAGGCACCTGTCAAGCCAACCAAGAACGGAAGAGACGGCAAGAATCCGACTGAGGAATGGTATCGGCAATTGGCGGCTCGCTTAGACGGCGAGGCATGCTTTCGTCCAAGATTTCAAGACGATCCGGCGAGTTACCTTTTGGCGTTTGCCGACCAGTTGCAGGACTTTGGTCGGCTGAACTACACCAACCAAACCGATCCTAGCAACCTAGACCAATCGCTCATCGCGTCAACCTATCCTTTCCGATCGGTCTCTGTCGATGTCGATAAAAACCAGCATGCGAAGATCGATTTCCAATATTCCAAGCGATGGAAACCGGATGGACTGAAAGACGATCGTAAGCAAACCGACGCCCAAAAGATCTTTGAAGGAAACAGTTGGCTTGATCACACAGGTTTATTCGCATCGGTCGCGATCGACGTCACGCAAGAAACGTGACTAAGGATTTTGCCGGTATTACCAGTCCGATTGGAATGCTATTTTTGTGTCCCCGTCCCCTTTTCGTCCCGCAGCCAGTATGACTGAGTGATTGTGTCAAGCGAACCTATCCAGCAAACGCTTCGAGGAAACACAGGAACGACTTCAGCAATCCAAGACTACACTGGCTCCACCCGACCCCTCGCCAGCCAACTTACACCCTACAATAACGCACTCAATCTAATTGTCGCTCAAGTGCAATTCTAATTGACGCCGAATTCTCAAAATGGCAATTCCGACATGATCCTCACGGAGTCTAAGACCACATGCACGGTTGGAAACCTTGGCGTCGATCATAACTTGGTCACCGGCACCGGGAGG
>SYJV01000427.1 GCA_005798335.1 Planctomycetaceae bacterium
GGCTTGCGAGCCGCGCAGACTTTGGTGCTCGGTGCCAAGGCTCGTGCGCTGCTCGAAGAGCGTTCGCATGCCACCACGGCGGATATCAAAGCCCTGGTGCCGCCAACTTTACGACATCGGATTCTCTTGAACTACAAAGCGGAAGCCGAAGGAGTTTCCGTCGAAGACTGCATCAAAGCGTTATTGAACTCGATCGCGGAAAACCACTAAGCAAGTCCTAATCCATGTCCGCCGTAGCGTCACTTAATTCAAAAGCCTTGGCTCAATCCGGTCGAGCGAAATCGTTGATCGATCCGGGCGCATTGATGCAGATCAAGAATCTGACCATGCGTGCCAAGGCGGTGGTCGAGGGCTTCACGGCGGGTTTGCATCGCAGTCCGTTGCACGGTTTTTCTGTCGAGTTCAGCGAATATCGTCCATACGTCGAAGGGGACGATCCGCGCAGCCTCGATTGGAAGTTGCTCGCTCGTACCGATCGGTACTACATCAAACAGTACGAGGATGAAACCAATCGGCGCTGTTACATTGCCATGGATCAAAGCCGGTCGATGGCTTACGGCAGCGCCGGTTACTCCAAGGCCGAATACGCCCGCACCTTGGCAGCGACGTTTGCCTATTACTTGACCCAACAACGCGACGCAGTTGGTCTGATGACCTGCGGCATCGGCCAAAACGAGTTTCTGCCCGCGCGGCATCGCAAAGGACATCTGCAACACTTGATGCGTTTCCTCGACCAGGAAAGTGAGGCGGTCCAGTCAAACATCGGCGATGCCATCGGCGAACTGGCGTCCCTTTCCAAACGACGAGGAGTGGTCGTGGTCATATCCGATTTGCTGGTCGACCCCGATTCGCTGGCCAAGCCGCTAGGGTACCTGCGCGGACGCGGGCACGAGGTTTTGATCATTCGCATTCTCGATCCGACAGAAATAACATTTACACTGCCACAAAGCACGATGCTAGTAGATATGGAATCCGGTCGCGAGATCTATGTCGATCCCGATGCTGCCAAAGCCGAGTATCGCCAGCGATTTCTCGAGCACGAAAACAAGCTGATCGATCTTTGCCATCGTCGCGCGGCGCGCGTGGTGACGCTGGCGACCGACCAGCCTCTTGATGGCGCTTTACTGGAACTGGTAAATCGTAGTTCTACGACGACTTCGGCTAACATCGTGGCCAAAAAACGCATGGACTCTCTCCCCATTCGCGCTGGAGGAGACTAAGCATGGGATTTCTCGCACCGCTGTACGCATTGGCTGCATTAGCAATCGCTGGCCCGATCATCTTGCACTTGATTCGCCGGCAACCCAAGGGTCGCACGCAATTCAGTTCATTGATGTTCTTGCAACCTTCGCCGCCACGCATCACGCGGCGCAGTCGCCTGGATAATTTGTTGCTGTTGGCACTGCGAGCACTGGCGATCGTGTTGATTTCGATTGCATTCGCGCGCCCTTTCCTGCGCAACGCTGCGTTCGTGCCCGACGAATTGGTTGGTCGCACGATCGTCGTTCTGGTCGATACCAGCGCGAGTATGCAGCGGGCGGATGTGTGGTCCAAAGCCCAGCAGCAAGTGATCGAGTTGGTCGATGGGCTGTCACCCACCGATCGCGTTGGGTTATATGCCATCGACTCCGAATTTCGACCTTTGGTGCCGGTCGAAAACGAAGCCAATTCCGTGCGCGTTGACAATGCAACCCAACAGCAAGCCGTGCGTGACGCAATCAAACGCCTGGAGCCGACTTGGCAAACCACGGAGCTGGCCAAGCATCTAATGAACGCGGCCGATATGTTACAAGCTAAATCGATCGTCGAAGGCAAATCGGTTTCGACCAGTGCCGAAATCGTACTTGTCACCGACTTGCACGAAGACAGCGGACTTGAGTCGCTGCAAGGTTTCCCTTGGCCCGAGAACGTTCGCTTAGATGTGCGACGAGCCAGTCCCGCAAAGCCTGGAAATGCCCGCGTGACCGTGATGGAATCTAACGGCCAACGCGAGCCCGATGATACGTCAGTGCGAGTGCGAATCGAAAACAACTCCGATTCCATCGAAAGCAACTTCCGCTTGACTTGGGCCGGGCAAACGGGTGTTTCTAATCCGCTGGTCGAAACGAACGTGCAAGTATCTGCGGGCCAGGTGCGCGTGATTCCAATGCCAACTCGACCGGCTGGTTGCGACCACATTTTGATGACCGGTGATTTGCAAGCATTTGATAACACTGCCTATTTGCCACTTACGGAACCTCTCGTCGAACAGCTCGTATTTATTGGCACTCCTGCACCGCGACCGGAGGAGGATCTTTATTACTTCCTCAGCAAAGCACCGCTGAGTACGCCTTTTCGTACGATCAGTACCGAACGCATTGCTCCCGAGAAAATCGATGCTGCACAACTTGCGCGCCTGACTTCTGATCCGGCTTTGAGCGCTGTCGTTGTCGATACTGTGGCCGAGCAATCCACCGTGGAAGCACTAGGGCAATTCTGCCGATCTGGCAAGACGCTGATCTACGTCGTTTCGCGACCGGTTAGCGACTCTGTCGATAGCGTGCGCGTCCTGCAGACGCTCACCGGAGCCGACGATATTCAGATCGAAGAGGTTACGCTGAAGGATTTCGCCTTGCTCGGCGTGATTGATTTTCAAAGTCCCTTGTTCAAGCCATTTGCAGATGTGCGGTTTAGTGATTTTTCCAAGATTCGATTTTGGTCGCACCGGCGCGTCAAATCAGATAAGCTGACCGTTGGCGAAAATCCAGCTTGGAAGTTCTTGGCGAAATTCGATAACGGTGCACCGGCGATCATACATCAGCGGATCGGGCAAGGAAATCTGTGGATTATTCCGGCCGGCTGGCAAGTTACCGCCAGCCAGTTTGGTTTGTCTAGCAAGTTCGTACCGCTGCTGGCTGGCATGCTTGACCCGACGGGGCGCACTCGGAGTGTGCAAAGCATCTACCAAGTTGGTGAACCGATTGGCGTAAGCGATGTTGCCGGTTTAACGGTCACGGACCCAGCCGGTGTCACAGTACAGCACAACGTGATCGACGAAAAAATCGTGTTGGGTCAACCTGGTTTGGTTTGGTTGAATTCGGGTTCGACGCGAAGGCAAATTGCCATTCAAATCCCCGAGTCAGAAAGCCACTTGTCCGAAATGGGTTTAGAGAGATTCGAGCAATATGGTGTGAGGCTTGGCAAAGTTACTACGGATGCTCAGCGACGTGAAGCGGCTCGACAATTGCAAACAACGGAACTTGAAGATCGTCAGAAAGTTTGGCAATGGTTACTCTTTGCCGGCATGATTGTACTGGTAGTAGAAACAGCGCTTGCAGGTCAATTGGGCCGCCGAGCATTGCACGGGGCCAACGAACAACTTCAACCGACAGGCTGATCCATCGTTGTTCGTTGGTCCGAATAATCGTCGGTGGCAAACTCCAGTGTTTATGTTTGAGCACTAACTTCCTATGCGTTCAATTATTCGTTCGTTAACTAGTGCATTGCGCGGAGCGCAACGATCTTATTAGGTGAATTTATGGACACTCGATTGCAGTTTCTATTGAATCGGCTGACCGGACGAATTCAAAGCCTACGCTTGGGCTGGACTCTGGTAGCGATTTGGTCGCTGGCGGCATTTTTAGGTTTGACGCTGATACGATTCATGGGTCCGATGCCCCGCGGATCGGAGCTGTGGTTATTCGGTCTATCGTTGGCTGCCGCCATAGTCGCGAGTGTAATCGTCTTGAGACGCAGGCCGCAGACGCGGGAGGTCGCGCAGCGCATCGAATCGCATTTTCCGGGTTTGAACCAGCGATTGCTGGCTTCGATCAGTCAACGTCCCCAATTGTCAGGCGAGAGCTTTGGCTACCTTCAACGGACATTGATTGCCGACACAGTGCGACACAATACTTTACATCGCTGGAACAACATGATTCCAACCAAGTACCTGTTGGTAGCTTGGTTGGCAAATATTCCAGCTTTACTGGGGCTTGCCCTCGTAGGTTTCTTTCTGGTTCGAGGTGATCGAAGTATACAGTCGATTGCTGCTGCTAATGCGGCGCGCAGTCGCCCGATTGCCGAGCCCACGGTACAGCCTGGCAATGCGGAAGTGGAACTGGGTAACAGCGTGATCGTCACCGCTCGGTTCGATGGACGCTTGCCCGAGAAAGTGACGCTGGTGGGCAGGGGTTCGCAAAGTGAACAGAGCCTTGTCATGAAACGTTTGCTGGAGGATCCGATTTTTGCGGCATACTTGTATGACGTCCGCGAAGCGATCGAATATGCCATCGAGTACGATGGCGCTCGAGGCCGAGCCTACAAGTTGACCGTGTTCGAATTTCCCGCTTTGGTGCGTAGTGATGCAAGGCTGGATTATCCCGCTTACACCAATCAGCCACAAAAATCGATCGCCGATACACGACGCGTGACCGCTGTTGTTGGCACGAAGCTGACGTGGATTTGCCACCTAAACAAACCGATCAAGCAAGCAGAACTGGTCGACGCCCAAGGCAGAATCGTCCAGTTAGTCGCCTCCAGTTCCGACTCGCGCGTGGTCGAGGCGACGGTAACCTTGAACGAATCGCAGACTTGGCAGTTAAAACTTGTCGACCTTGAGGATCGAGCGAACACGGACGATATCACTTTGTCCGCCAAGGCACTTCCCAATGATCCACCCAAGATCCAAATGGTCAAAGGTGGCGATGCGCGAGTTTCTCCGTTGCAAGAACTCGACGTTGCGGCCAAGATCCAAGACGATTTTTCAATCGCCAAAGCCGGATTCAGTTACCAAATGGCGGGCGAAGAGGCGGTCGATGTCGAAATCAAATTGAACTCGTCGCTGGAGAAAAAAGTTGATCTGTTGCAGTTGATCGATTTCGAACGCCTGAACGCAAAAACCGATCAACTGCTGTCCTATTTCGTGTGGGCGGAAGATCACGATCCCGATGGCCAAAGCAGGCGCGTGGTCAGCGATATTTACTTCGCTGAAGTCCGCCCGTTCGAAGAGATCTTTCGCCA
>SYJV01000428.1 GCA_005798335.1 Planctomycetaceae bacterium
CCGAAGGGAATGCGTTGCAGTAATCCATCGCAACAACTTTCCCATCTCATGATCCCTGCCGGGCCGCAAGACAAAATGCCAGTGGTTTGGCATAAGCGTAAACGAGAAGAGTTCGACTTGATATCTCTCAAGCCCTTCCGCTAGGATTCGGAGAAAGGCGTCATAGTCCTCGGGCTTATGAAAGATCGTACATCGAGCAATGCCACGATTGAGTGCATGATAAATGTATCCAGCTTCGTCAACACGTTTCTGTCGAGGCATACATGCGATCCAAAGTGCAAAACCCATAACATACGGGTTCTACACCCTACAAACCACCCCCGTCCCCTTTTCTTTGTCCGACGTTGGCGATTCGGGCGACGAAGCGCGGCGACGATTCGTCGGATGGGTCGGACAGATTTTAGAAAGCGTTGAACTGAACCGACGACGCGACGCGGGACGACAGAAGCGGCGTCCAGGAGAAGGCGTACAACGCTTTGGCGCTTCGCCCGACGACAGCCAGCTCCCCGCCACCGCAGATGAAGTGGCGGCTAATGAGCAGACGCCCTGCGTCATCGTCGGCTCGCGAGAAGAAGCCAAACAAGTTCGCGACGATTCGCTCGTTGTCCGACCCGCTGGCTCGCGAGATTTTGACTCTGCGCTTTCTGAACGACCAATCACTGCGGTGGATCTCGACCAAGCTGACCGTCCCCTGCCACGAAGTCCGCGCGAAGTTCCGCGAAGGCATGCGCGAGCTAACCGACGTGGTGGGCTGGTGACTACGAAAAAATTTCCCTCGCGCCGCTTACCAAACGGTGTTCTTAGTTCTGGAGGCTCGAAGTTCGACTTCGCATCGCGAACGATTTCGAGCCAGTTTTACCATCAGGAACTTAGAGGCCATCTTGACTCTGCTTCAGTTTTCGACTGGCAGTGGATGATCGATTCGCCTCGAAGCGTCAGCCGTTTCGGTGGCTTGAAGCTGGATGCAGCCAGGCGCGTGACAGTTTCTGTCAAAACCGTTCTTAACCAGCGAAGAAGCCCCGAGTCTCCGGTCGCGCGATCGGGCTGAATAAAGTGATATCACCTCCCTTCTAATTTGGAGAAAATCATGAAGAAGCAAAAGCCACAGTTTTCACGTCGATTGGGTTTTGAAAGTTTGGAAGAACGTCGAGTTATGGCCGGAAATGTAGATGTGACGGCGATCAATGGCGTCGTAGCGATCGCTGGCGATGCGGCTGCCAACGATATTCAGTTGGCGCGCGTTTCCACTGACGCTTTCGCCGTTTACGGAAGGAACGGCACGACAATCAACCGATCAACGACCAAAAGAAAACCGGCAACGCAACTGTGGTTCGGGCTTTGGGCACGCCTTGTGGACAAATTTCACCATCGAGAGCGGCGTCGAGTCGTCTTTGGGCAACATGTGGCGACAAGACTACATCTCGTGAAACAAGCATTTACATCGAAGCGATTCCTCGTAGTTACACGCGGTTCAGCCCGTTGCGCTACGAGCATCGTGTTCCGCTCTCTGCGCAATCGTCGGTACATACAGAACTCATAGTTGGTGTGGCATCGTGCTTGCATAGTCACTCGCATCCACCGCGATGGTTGAGTTCGTCATCTCGATGAACGGCCGCTGCGGAAGATATTCCCCTCTTCAATTTTTTCTCGGAGTACAGTCCATGTCGAAGCAGTCAAAGAAAAGAAGTCTTAAGATCGAACGATTAGAAAATCGTCAAGTCATGGCGGGCAATGTGTTTGCCGGCATTAACACGAGTGGCGATCTTATCATCATTGGAGACGCTGGTCACAACGAGATCGACGTTATCACCAACTATAACCCCAGAGCCGCAAACAATTCCGTCGTGGTGCGAGGTCTTCTAGGAACTCTCATCAATGGCGCGGCGGAACAAACCCTGAATGGATTTACTCGGGACATGTCGGTCGATCTAAGGGAGGGCAACGATCACTTCGGCCTCGATGTTTCGGTTCCGCGAAACCTCACCGTCCAGCTGGGAAACGGAAACAACGGATTCGGAAGTGCGTTCGCCAATCGCATCACCGGTAATTTGTCATTTCAGTCGGGGACCGGAAACGACAGCATCAATTTGCTGAGAAACACAATTTTCGGAAACGTGAATATTCAAACTGGCGATGGAGCGGATGACATCGCCGCTTCTGACACGTACTTCGCAAAAACTCTTCAACTCGATACCGGGAAGGGAGACGATGCTCTGAAATTAATTCAATCGTCCGTCGATCAACTTTTCGCCGACATGGGGAGCGGAAACGATGCTGTGAATCTCAAAGGCTACTTTCCCGGTCCCTTGTCTCCTGGAGGTGTTGTCCTTTTACGTAACAACAGTACGATCAAATTGGGAACTGGCGACGACAAGCTAACGGCTGATGTGCTCGAGTTGAGAAACGGAATATTCAAGGTGATGGGTGGCGCTGGAAATGACATAGTTTCGATGTCCAATGTCACTGGAGCTTATTCAGGGATTGGATCGAACGCCGTCTACATTGATATGGAAGAGGGACATGACACGACGAATTTGAGCAACATGACCATGGGTTTCGGAGTGTTGTATGTGCATGGCGGCAGCGGAAATGACACGACGACGTTGTCGAATGTTTCGACACCCTCGTTGACCCACTCGGCTGCAGCTGGCAACGACAAAACGACGTTAAACAACGTCACCGTGACGGATGCCATCCTTGGAGGCGGAGCGGGCCTCGACACGCTCGACGTGACCAATTTCGTTGTCAAGGGAACCAAAAAGCTCACTGACTGGGAACGTGGAACCGGGTTGTTGGCGGTGAAAAAGAAGTAACTGAAGCGTTACTGTCTGTCGAGAATGGTGCGACAAGTCGCACGCGTCACGATAGAAGCCTGCGAGCGGTTGAACGCTCGCAGGCTGCCGGGAGACGCAGGCTTAATTTTTATGAGCACATCTGAACGAAAAGGGGACGGGGGTTGTTTGTTGGGTGTTGAACCCGTATGCTATGGGTTTTCGACGCACCACTCAACGAAAGAGAGTTGGCAGCATAGCGGACTTGCGTCAATCGAGGGAGGCCGTATGGTGACGAGAGATGGACAGAAAAGGTTGCGGAACAACACGGTGTCTGGCATACTCTCCGTCCAATTGGCCACCCGAAAAAGCTACACATGAGCAAAAAGTGACGCATATTACCCCCGTCCCCTTTTTCCCTGTGTCCCCACAGAGCCTTGCTCCGTTTCACCGAGCACTTGCAGTATACACCGCTAAATTCGCGTTCCACAACCGCGCGACCACACAGCTTTGAACACCGTCGCCATGCCTCAAAAAATCAACATCCCTGTCGCGAACAAAAAGGAATTTCAAAATGTTTTGAAATCACCTATTGACCAGACTTAAGACCGTCGCTGACACCTTTTGTCGGTTTCTATTGATACGCACTCGGCTGGTCCAACTTCGATACAAGCTTCAAGAATCAAGCGACGGGCGCGCTCGCGCCGACTTGCTTGACTGCTCGAATTCGTTTTCGCACTCTTAGAAACGCCCAATTGCCAGTTTGCGAACCTCCAACAAGTGCTGTGTCCCCGGTGCCCTGCCCACTCCCTACTAGCAATTGGCTGTTGACAAGAGAGAGTGTGTGTTGTGCTTTCGCGATGTATACTTCTCTTGTGTTCTTCGAATATTTTTTGACGCTCGTTGATTACTTTTCTTAGGAAATATCATGAAACAAACTCATTCCCGGACGTCTGCTTTTACGCTGGTGGAGTTGTTGGTTGTCATCGCGATTATTGGCATTCTAGTGGGATTGCTCCTACCAGCTGTTCAGGCGGCCCGCGAAGCTGCACGGCGAATGCAATGTAGCAACAACTTTAAACAAATGGGGCTGGCAGTTCTTAATTACGAGTCAACCTACAGTCGCCTGCCCCCGGCCGCGATGAAAGGTGGTATCGGTCCTGTCAATCTCGGACATTCAGCATCGGGATTCATGCGCATCCTTCCCTACCTGGAAGGTGGAAATCTCTATAATCAAATGTCGGCTGTAGGCTTTGGAGATGCTGCCAACTACTGGTTGGGGGCTGTTGATCCAACGACTCACAAGATCTTGGATATCATGCAGGGTTCAACCTTCAGTGCGTATCGTTGCCCATCATCGCCGCTACGGGAAACTGTGACTATACAAAACCGTCAGATCATGTGGCCATCCTATATCCTCATCGCTGGCAGCGATCGGCATCGTTCGGCTGATCCCAGAGCTTTTAATGGTAGTATTCATTCCTCTGGTGGGGTATTCCCAGGGAGTATTTCCTACAAGATTGGTGCGGTGACAGACGGTACATCTAACACGATGATTATCAGCGAACAATCGCAATGGGGTCGCGGCGTCAATGCGGCGGCTTTCCCGCTTTTACGGACGTCAATTTCGCCCACAGGTTCATGGGTCATGGGTTCGAAGAACCCTCGTATTCCGAACGGTGTAGGAACGTGGTCCTCCACAGGTACCCACTTAGATGGCTCGATTCCCGACACAGATTTGCGTTGCTATAACGTCACTACGATTCGTCAGCCACCCAACGCTGGCGGAACTCCTGCCTGGAGCGAATTCCGCGCGTGCAACACGATTTTGGCATCCGCGCATACTGGCGGTGTCAATATGTGCCGAGCGGACGGATCAGTACAATTCCTGTCGGAAACCGTTGACCTGGACACCCTGCGCAATTTGGCAGACAAAGACGACGGGCAAGTGCTGGGAAACCTCGAATAGCCCTTTTTCCTTTTCTATTCAGAGCATGCTTGAAACCAAGCACCAAACGGAGTTGCCGTTGAAGAGTTTATCCGTGTTTTACTATGCGTGGCTGATGTCTGTCAGCCTTGCAGTTCTTGGTTGTGGTGAAGCGAAGCCCAAGACATTTAAAGTTAGCGGCATGGTTAGTTTTGTGAAAAAGCCATTAAGTGAAGGCACAATTACGTTTGAAGACAGTAGCATTGGAATTGCTGAAGCCTTGAAGATCGAGCTCAATGGAAGTTATTCCGCTAATTTGCCCGAGGGTACCTATGGAGTTAGCATTCAGCCTCCCATGGTTACTGTTGCCGCCACGGCCACGAGCGAAGGGGGCGACGAGTTTAAGAAAGTGGGCAACATTCCGGTTCGCTATCGGTCCGCGTTCGAGTCCAAGCTTAAGGTGAAGGTATCTGGAGATGCCGTGTTTGATGTCGAGATGGTGAAGTGATTGGAACCGTCAGGAAAAGGTGTCAGGAACCGTTTTTGGTCTTTTTGGGCCTTCCTTGCGGTCGAATCGTGCTTTCTAGCCCTAATCGCTCGACTGTTTGTGCCGACCATGCCTCATCCCCGTATGGGCAACCTCGTTTCAGGCAATTGCGAATAGCAGTTAGCTCTTTCGCACCCTGTGCTTCGTTCACATAGTCGATCCAATTGGGAACTCGACGAATTGGCCAAGACGATAAAAGCTGCTTTTCCTTGGGGCTGCCTTGTGACCATCGCCACTGTTCCGCTTTAGATACCAAGCTAGCTCGCAATGCACTGCGTTCGACATAGCGGCAGACGGTAACAAAGTGCTGGTCGTCTTGAATCGTAAACGATTTGAATCTACCTTGGTATACATGACCCTCACCAGTAGATCACAAACGGCGGCGCGTCTCAAACGGCGTACTGTTTCACCACTTCTTCGTTGATCTCGATGCCGAGTCCTGATCCCTGCGGAACGAGCACGGATCCATCTTGAACCTCCAGAGGCTTCACCGCCAAGCCGTCTCGCCATGGATTCTCGGACTGATCGAGTTCCAAGAGAGGCGTATCGGTCGGCAGCCCCCAATGGGGATCGGCCATGATCGACAGCAACTGGACCGATGCGGCGAGCACGATATCGCCTCCCCAAGCGTGAGGAATGCAACCGATGCCCGAGAGCGCCGCCATCTCCGCGATGAACAGCACCTCACCCAATCCACCACAGAGCGAAACGTCTGGTTGGATCAAGTCCATGCAGCGGCGGTCGATCAAGTCTTTGGCCGTCGCCCGAGAATCGATCACTTCACCTGCCGCCAGCGGCAGCGGCATCTTCTGGCGAAGCTCCTCGTACCCTGCATAGCGTGGCGCTTGCGGCAACGGTTCCTCGAAAAAGTGAAAGTTCAGATCATGCAGGACGTGCCCCATTCGGAGCGCAGAGCCGGGCGTGTACGCTCCGTTTCCATCAGCCATGAGTCTGACGCTGGGACCGACGACTTCGCGGACTTTCGCCGCCACGGCCGATTCGCGAGCGATGGAAAAACGACCCAAGCGCATTTTGATCGCTTTGAAACCGCGTTTGACCATATCAGCCGCGACGGCCGGATATTCTTCCTCGATCTCGCGGCCCTCGACGTAGTTCAAGGCAGATACATAGGCTGGCACTTTGTCCCGCATTCGTCCGCCAAACAGCTCGGCCACAGAAAGGCCCAGCGCTTTGCCACGCAGATCGTTGATCGCCGTTTCGACGGCGCCGACCGCCAACGCGTTTCCAAAGTTAGCCCCCCACATATCGCGCCATAGACGCCGATATTCCAAAGGATTGCGACCAACCAACATCGGTGCGAGATGTTGCTCGATTGCGCCTCGAGCGCCGCCGATGGGTGCGGTCTCACCCCAGCCGACCAAACCAGAGTCGGATTGAATTCTGACCAGCAGCGTTTCGCGAGTGGGGCTCAAGGGAACGGAGATAGATGCACCAAGCGCCCTTGACAGTTTGTGCCGCAATAAAAACGTCTTCACCGAAGCGATTTTCAGCCGACGATTTTCGGAAATCTGTTTTGCTTCGCGATCCTCCTCACCTGCGAAGAGCGTGCGCCCAGGCAGGGCACAACCCAAGGCAGCGCAACCAGCGCTCCACCGCAATAAGCGACGGCGCGAAAATTCTTGATTCGATGGGGCGAGTTCCGATGAGCCGATGAGTTGTTGAACCATGGTTTGTTCCCTGTAATGTTTTTTGATTTTTTAAGCTTGAAAGGAAATGAGAAAGCGTTGGGCCGAAGCCAACACGACCAAGCGAACGGCGCGAGCACGTTTTCAGCCGAATAGATCAAGTATAGGTTGACCGCCATCCATGACAGACACTGGCCTTCCAAGGGAATCATGGATGCGTGCGTCAGGCGAGATACCAAGGGCATGGAAGATGGTTGCGCTCAAGTTTTCTGGTGAGACTGGCTTATCTGCCGGATAGGCGGCTTGTTTGTCCGATGTTCCGTAGGTGATTCCACCTCGAATACCGGCTCCGGCCAAGACGGCAGGGAAACAATGACTCCAATGCCCTCTGCCCCACTGCGCGGTATCGGGCTTGGGTGTGCGGCCCATCTCACCAACGCAAACGACCAACGTCTCGTCTAACATACCGCGGTCGCTCATGTCTTCCAGTAGCGCCGAGAACGTCTGGTCCAGGCCAGGAAGCAAGTACTTTCCAACGTCGTCCGAATGTCGGTGGCTATCCCAACTGTAACCGTCAGGACAGTCCCAAAGTACCGTTACGAATCGCGCTCCGGCCTCCAGCATTCGACGCCCCATCAAAGCCGACTGGCCAAACAAATGTCGTCCGTAGCGATCGCGAAGCCTGTCTGTTTCTTGTCGTATGTCAAACGCAGATCGCATCTTTTCCGAGGTAACCAAGTCCAGCGCTTTGGCGCGAAGCAAGTTGTAGTCATGTACCGACGACCGAGCTAAGTCGAGTTCTCGTCGGGCCACCTCGAACTGCTGAAGTAGTTGCATTCGCTTGGCCGTACGATCTAAGGTAATGCCCTCGAGTTGCGCACAGCCGGGAATTCGGAAATCCAACTCAGAGTCCACGCAGTCGCGGAAATACGGATTGTCATTTTTGTCGCGCTTGGCGATCTTCGTCGACAATGCGTTATAGGTTCGACCAAGCCAACCTGCGTATTGCCCAGAGCGATCGTAACCCTGTATGTGTCCTAGAGGATTAGGAAGATAAACATAGCTAGGAAAGTTGCGCCGAAGATTCGAGGGTCGCTTAGCATCCTCTCGTTGATCGAGATACTCGACCACGGACCCCATCGCTGGCCAGTCCTTCTCCGTAGAATCAACCATATCGGCACCGCGCTCCGCTTGGGGCAATGGATGGCCCGTCTGAATATAGTGGCAAGCGTTGTGGTCGTTGTGTGGGTGCGTCATCGTGCGAATGACCGCAAACTTGTCCGAGAGATTGGCCAGCTTCGGTAACTTCTCGCTCATGATCAAGCCGGGAGTTCGCGACGGCGTCGGTCGATAGGGACCGCGAATCGATGAGGATGCGTCCGGTTTCATGTCGAACGTCTCGAGTTGGCTCGGCCCACCGAAAAGGAAGAGAAATAACACGGACTTGGCTCTCGGGCGAATTACTTCCCCAGCTTGCTCAGCGGCCAGCAAGGTCGTGAGGCTGGTTCCAAACAGCCCAGAACCTGCCGCTTGAAGAACAGCCCGCCTCGTAAGCCCATTACACAATCTCTTCGGATTGCTTTGCACGGTCAGCATTGGTGTGACTCCAAACACTTTGGACGACTTGGCGTCAATTGCCGAGAGCTGCGCTTTCGCAGCTCTCGACTAGCAAATCCCTGACTCCACACTGTTACAAGTCTAACATAAAAACTAAGGAAATGGACACTGTAATACTTTTCACTCGCTCGCGCTTCGTGCTGGTATGCTTCGTGCTGGTATAGTGTTACACGCGAACACTTAACTCTCACCCCTGGAACTCAAAAATGGCCATGTTGCCTTCGAATCAAGTTGGGGCTCGCGTAACCGAAGTCGGTCGGAGACTACAATTGCGCCTCACATTCTTTTTGCTTCTGTTCGTAATCGGCGGAATTTCGTGGAGTTACGCGGACTCCGCGGCGGAGCAGCCGTTGCGACGGATTGCGTTTGGTTCCTGCGCCAAACAGGATCAACCGCAACCGATTTGGGACTCCATCGTTGACCTTAAGCCGCAAATCTTTGTCTTCTTAGGCGACAATATTTATGGCGATACCAACGACATGGCGGTGCTCAAGAAGAAATGGGATTTGTTAGGCGCTCAGCCGGGTTATCAAAAGCTCAAGCAGAGCTGTCCGGTGCTCGCGACTTGGGACGATCATGATTTTGGAGCCAACGATGCCGGGGCTGAGTATCCTTGGAAACGTGATTCCCAACAACTTTTCCTAGACTTCTTCGATGTCCCAAAGGACAGTCTGCGACGATATCAGGAGGGCGTCTACAACTCGCAAATCATCGGTCCTCTCGGTCAACGCGTACAGATCATCCTTTTAGACTTACGGTACTTTCGAAGTCCGTTAAAGCTAGGATTCCAACCCGGTGAACCTGGGGAAGGATTTCGAGGCAAGTACGCGGCCGACCTTGATCCCAGCGCCAGGGTCCTCGGTGACGCGCAATGGAAGTGGCTCGAAGAGCAATTGAAACTGCCTGCGGAGTTACGAATCATCGGGTCCAGCTTTCAATTCCTCCCCGACGAGCATGGTTCGGAAGCATGGGGCAATTTTCCGTTGGAGCGTAAACGTTTGTTGAAGCTAATACGAGACACGAAGGCCAGTGGTGTCATAATGATCAGTGGTGATCGGCACTTATCGGAGATGATGCGGCTTGCACCGGGAGCAACCGGCCTGGACTACCCACTTTTTGAAGCGACCTCGAGCAGCCTCAACGTGCCGAGTGGTAATTTCACGAAAGCTGGAATTCGATTTATGAACGAGGTCAATTCCTATCGTGTTGGATTGACCTACTTCGATACCAACTTCGGATTCATTGAAGTTGATTGGACTGCTAACCCGCCTGTAATACGCCTACAAGTTCGCGACGAAAAAGGCGGACCAGTATTGCAACAAAAATTCAAGCTGAGCGATTTGCAATCGCCGTGAATCAACTCGTCGAAATGAATCGCCGCGCCATGCGGTTCATGGGATGTTGGAGCTTCGCTGGTCGTCGCGGAGATGATGTTAGCGGAGATGAAGATGGATACGCCGTGATGCCCGGCGGACTCTTCGTATCCCGCTCCTCAGAGCGTCGGGAGCGAAATAGAGCGTTGCCGAACGCCGAACGAAACGGAGAATTGACACTTCTTTTAAACCCAATACCGTTCAACGAACGTGGGATAAGCTTCCAGCTTGTCAATATCTTGTGCAAGCAATGGCGAAACTCCGCTACAGGTTGACAAGCTGGAAGCTTATCCCACGTTCGTTGAACGGTATTGCTTTTAAACCTGCGTAGCATTGGTGCTGCCCCGTTCCATAGGTCGCCGTGAAGGAGGGCTTGAGCCCATGTCGCAGCCTCGCCCTGCTCGCTTCGCTTCCAGCTTCGCCGTCATGCTGGCTAACGTAACCCTGTCGTTCGGCTGGTTCTTCGTGTTTCCTTCTCTGCTGCCCGGCCAAGCGCTGGACCTTTCACCGGAACAGGTTCGCGCCTTCGAAATGAGAGTCATGGAGAAAATTGCGGATCTGGCCCTGATTCCGCCGCAGCTAAACACCTCTCCCTTACCGCGCTACGACTACGATCAACTGGACTACGGGATGAACATCGGCATCGCACGTACGCCAGGCGGACGGCTGTGGGCCGCTTGGGTCGGCGGTGAAGACGGCCCAAAGGGCTTCTTCGTTTTGGCCTCCAGTGACGACGATGGCGCCACTTGGTCAAAGCCTCGCCTTGTCATCGATGGGCAATCGAAGAACCTGCCCATGTATCGCAGCATCCTTGTGGGCAACCTCTGGACCGATCCGCTGGGGCGGCTTTGGATTTTCTTCAGTCAGTCGATGATGCAATTCGATGGCCGTGCCGGATCTTGGGCCGCCGTTTGTTCGAATCCTGACGATGCTCAGCCAGTTTGGTCGGCGCCCAAGCGCATTTGGCATGGCTTCAC
>SYJV01000429.1 GCA_005798335.1 Planctomycetaceae bacterium
AGGCGAGCGGCAGATAGTTTCTTACCAATACAAGCCCGAAGCGCAAGCGAGTGTATGCCAGGATTGACGCACTCGCTTGCGCATCGGGCTTGTATTCGCTTAGGCCTTGGTAAATTCCCACCTGCCGCTCGCCTTAGTTCGCATTTGTTTATTGTTTTGAGCAGTTGTAGACGGATTAGGCCATTGAGGGCAAATTAAGCAGTTGAGGTCGGCTTGAGCAATTGTGTAATGCTTGTGCAAATGAGGACAATTGCTCGACTCTCGAATAAAAAAAGGCTGCCAGCGTCGGAGTCGCTGGCAGCCTCGCCTCGCAAAAATGCAATGGATCGAACTGGTGTTTTAAGCATGGTTCCATTGACCTGGAACCCGTTCCGTTCTCGGCCTCAGTGGCGGTGAGTCGATTACGCACCAGGCGATATTGCAAATGGAATTATTCGATTTCGTCCCCGGCGATATCTGCAAGTCTTCGTTGGAATTCATCTCGTTCGCGTCGAGTGGCTTCCAGATCGAATACTAGGTACTTCATATCGAGCCGCAATTGCCCGAGGGCTTCTTGTACTAAACTCAAAATGCGGCGTCGGCGAACACTGCTCTCGGTCACACGACGCAACGATGGTAACAAGCGAATACGTTGTTCGATCGGCAAGGATTCGATGGCCTGAGTCAGTTCGAGCAAGTCAGATGGAACATCATCTTGTTTCGCGTCAACGGATGCGGAAGCTGCTGAGCTCATGGTCTTGGTCTCCGAAGGTGATCGATTGGTCACTTGTGTGATGAGGCTTAAAAGCATGACTAGTGCCAAATCCACTTGACGGGACGATGGTATTCCCTAAGTCCCAATAATTCAAGCACTTAAGCTCGCCCGATCATTTTGCCCTGGCGATCCATGTTGCCTAAACGCACCACGAACTGATCTGGAGTTTTTTCGTAAGTCCTGCTAAAAGCAACACTTACGTCGTGTTCCCCATGAATGAAACGAATGTTGACGTTCGGCAACAAATCTCGGGACACGGTTCGGAAAAAACGGATTGAATCGATCGTGTCACTTTTAATTACGTCGAAAATGTACCGAATCATCGAAGTTTTCAAAACGCTTGCTCGACGTCACCTAGCCAGCGCCGCTTCGTTCGTGTGGAGAATCGTGATCCTAGTGCAGATTGGTCTCGGTACGATCGGGTCGTCGGGCTACTGTCAGATGTCTGATTCATTCGAAGCTGGTGACGTTCGCTGGTTGCTGGTGGAAGACGATTGCCAAGCATCAATTGCTCAACACGAAATCACTCGCGCTATGCCACATGCCGGCCAGTCGTGCGAGCGGATCGATCTGGTCGCGGCTCGTGGCACGTTTGCGTACCTGGCATATCCAATCGAACCTTGCGCAGTCATCGACGAATTTTCGCCAAGTCTCTGGATTCGCTGCGCTAGCGGCCCTCTGCAGATTGGTGCCCGAGTGGTCTTTCCGTTGGCGACCAATTCGGTGACCGGTGGCAGAATCACGACGATATTGTGGGGCGATTCTTATTCGGTTCCCGGGCAATGGCAACGACTGGAATTGCGAGAGAGTCATCGCAAGTTTGAATTAGAAAAAATTGCTTTGCGCAATCAGCATGGATCAGACATTAACCTGGACCGGGCTTATATCGACAGCATCGTCGTAAATGCCTACACCGGACCAGCTCGTTCTCGAATTCAGGTGGATGATTTAAATCTGGCGGGCGTAGTCTCATTGGCTAACCTTGGACAAACAGTTGCACCGGGCTGGCGCGAGCGTTGGCGTTGGCGAGCCGAATTGCCTAGTCCCGAACAAACTCAGTGGGCAAAGGCGATCTCCAATCGGCCGCCACTTTTCTATCAGTATCGTGGAGAGTCGCTCCGCTGGTTGCACTCGCTGGGCTTCCGCGGACTGCTGCTGGATCGCATACCGTCAAAGCAATTCTTGGACGAGGCCAGCAACGTTGGGCTGGAGATAATTTGTCCACCTCCCCAGCTTGCCGTTGCTGCTGACGATCGTCCTTGGAACATCGTCAAGGGCTGGATGGTCGGCGAAGCGCTGGATGTGCAACAAGCCGGGCGATTGATCAGCCAAGTGGAAAGATTGGTTGAGCTGCCCGATCCTCTGAAACGCCCCATGCTCTCTGAGGCGATGGAAAATTTCTGGATGTTCAGTCGTATTACGGACGAAGTCGTCGTCCCGGTTCCTTCGTCGATATCCGCCGGCGAACCTGAGGCCAAACTAAATTGGTTAAACCAGTCGATCGAGATTAGCAGGAAACGTGGCTCGGGCTGGGTCACGATCTCCTTGGACGATCCGAATTGGAAAAAGCAACTGGATATCGCGCGCGAGATTACGGAACCCGACAAAGTGTCATTGTTGACGCCCACCGACCCATTGCAAATGCGGCTTCAGTTCGCTCGAGCGCTTTCAGGGCAAGCGAAAGCATTTGTGCTAAGAACGTCTCAGCCGCTGGAACCCAATGCAGACGTAGATCGGCCTCGGATTGCGGCATTGCGAACCATCAACCGAGAATTGACGTTGCTCGGTCCGTGGATTGTTGCGGGGCAACCTGTAACATCTGTCGCCACGAATCGCGCCGACTACCGCGCATCCGCTTGGGCTACTTCGCGCAGCCACATGGTACTGGTGCACACGATAGCACCTGACAGTTCCTATTGCGTTCCACCAACAGCCGATACTCCACTGGAGTGCCGTCTGCCGATCCCATTCGGTACCGCCCAAGTCGTTCGTCTGACCAGCGGGTCAATGGAGGTATTGCCGCTCAGCCCAACACCGGAAGGGCTCACTTGGAATGTGCGCCATCCGGCCGCAATCGAATTTTTTGTATTGACCGATAATCCTGTCGTAAACAGTTTTCTGCGTCGTCAGTTGTTGCATTCCGTGGAGGCCGCTGAGGACCATCTGAATATCGCCTCGCATATGTTGAACTTAGCCGCGGCAACTTCGCAATCGCGTTGGCAGGGCAGCGCGGAACCTGCCGCACGAAATGACATGAGGATGCTCGCAAGCGGTCAACGTCGATTGGAAGCAGGGTTTGAAGCGCTGCGATTGAGTCAATCCGCGCCTGCCGTTGCCGCGGCTCTCGAATCGTCGCATGCTGCGCAGGCCATCCTAACCTCAGCCTATCGCGCGATGCGAGCTGAATTTGCTTCGCCACAAACCACTCCGCTGGCGCTAAATCCTAATGGTCTGCGATATCATTGGTTGGTGGCGCAAGCTTGCCAGCGTAGCGTCTGGCGTCCGTTGCCCTTGCCAGGTGCAGATTTTGGCAATCTTTCCGCAATGCAGCAAGCCGGATGGTCACAGGATCGACGTCCTCAGGAACAAGCTGAACTATTGGTGGAACTCCTTCCGCAGGATTCAAGGCTCGGTTCGCTGGCGTCCAGCGGGCAGTCGCCAGCCGACAAAGCTGAAGCTCCGCGCGTCGGCTTGAGAATGGCAGCTACGCGCAGATCGGTCGAGCCCATCGCGGGAGGATACGAGGGAGCTATCGTGCGCATTCGCAGCTCCTCGGCACCGGTTACCAGGGGTCAACTTGTACGCGTCGACGGCGTCGCGGAAATCAGACGATCTTCGGATCAGTTCGGTGCGGGACTGCTCGTTTACGATAATCAAGCTGGGCCAAGTCTAGGACAACTAATCCAGGGACAACCCGGTCAACAAGTACCGATACAGTTGTACCGCTTCGTTACCGACGATGGCGAATTTCGCGTACTGGCCGAACTGAGAGGTGAGTGTGATATTGTCGTTCGCAGCCTTTCGCTGAACGTGATCGATCCTGCCACCAATCGCAGCGAATTCATCACCACGCCCTACTCCAATACCACTCGCACCGCTGGCTCTGTTCCGGCAGATCGTTAGCATTGCGAACCAACTAACGCGATGGAATTCGCCTTCTGGTGACCTACCAGCTACTGGAATCGCACAACTATTCCGCTGCCAAAAAAGTAATCGTCGGAAGCGTCGCTGAGCCCCTTGCCACCGCGAATGTCCAACTGAACGTCATTCGACAATGAGTAAGTAAAGCCGCCGTTGAAGTAGTGTTGAGTTCTATCGGTATCGGCTGAATGCGGAATAATGCCGAACCATTCAGTGAACCCGCCCAGTCGGTCCGTCAATCCGTAACCGACAGTCCACGACTGCGCCCATTCGGTATACGTATCTCCGGAAATGCCGTCGATGGTACGATTGAACTGTGTGCTGCCTGCGGTTGAAAGAAGCTCATTGATATCCCAACCATACAACCAATTACATCCGGGAAGTGTTTCATTTGCAGTAAAAGCTCGGGCTCCAGTCGGTACTTTCATTTGAGGCACAAGTGCCATCTCGGGAAAAATGCCTTCCTGAGCCGTCAGACCCAACTTACTGCCCAAATACAAATCCTCGGCGCCGTCGTTTGTATTGCTACCGATTCTTTCCGCGGCATAGTTCCATCCTACTCGCAGTTCCAGCCAATTGCGGAGAAAGCCGTATCTCAATAGCGGCTCGCCGATCGAATGCGACTTGACCGAACCGGCGCTTTCGCTTTTGAAGCCGTATGCGTAACCCGACTCGATTTGCAATACGCCAAGTCCAACGACGCTCGATGCCTCGGTAAAATCGGGGCGATCGGACATCAGTGGTTCGTCCAGCCCCAAGATGGATCCGCCGCGGCACCAAGCGAACAGCGCACCCGGATCTTCAACCCGGCACCCCAACAGTCCTCTGCCACGACGTTGGCAATTCGCTCCCAAACCGTCGCAGCCACTGGAATCGCAAAATTCGTCGAGAAAAGTCGATGACGTGCTCGTCGGCTCGCCGGCATTTCTCGAATTCTGCGATGTAGGCTCGTTCTGCGCGTAAACAGAAGTAATGGCGATGCCGGCAAACGCGGCAGCCAGACAAGTACTTAGAAAAAATTGATTTCCGAACAATTGCGAACTCCGTTTCCATGTGGGCAAGTGTTGTAACGAAATGACCATTAGTAACGAATCGTACGATCATGACACATTTGTCGGTTCGGTTCGGGAGAGCGAGCAAATAAACAAATTCGGAGAAATTCCGATCGTAGCGTTGTGTTTAGCGTTACAAGCTACCTAAGCGTTTACGTTTCGCATTCGCATCTGACTAGACTCGCACCGGTCGCTAGCGGAAGGCCGTTCGTTCGCTATTCATATCAGCGGTGAACCGACGGTCCGAGTCTTGGATTGGCGCGGGTTGGAAGATCGATGGCAATCGATGCGACTGTATGAATGCTCGACGGTCCAAAATTAGATGGACAGCGCCACTTTCATTTGCATTGGAAAGAACAAGTCGTTGCAGCGAAATCGTTTAACCCGCAGCCGTTAGGCGAGGATTGGGTTGAGTTTTCGAACTTTTTGCAAAGCCAAGCTCAACCCAATCCTCGCCTAGCGGCTGCGGGTTAAACGCAATACCGTTCAACGAACGTGGGATAAGCTTCCAGCCTTGTTATACCCCACATCTTTCTTGACATAAGAATGATCGAATTCCTAACCTTCAATTCCCTCGAATCAAGGTCGATTTGGATACTTTTCTTGAGATCCTTAC
>SYJV01000430.1 GCA_005798335.1 Planctomycetaceae bacterium
GAAGGCAGGCCGTCGGTCACCAAAGTGTCCGCGTTTGGGCAGTACACTGAAAACCAAGTGCTGCAATTCGCAGGATCAGTCGAAATGCCTAGCGAACATCCGTTGGCTCGAGCCGTGGTCAATCAGTGTCGCCAACGAAATATCGAGTTGCTTGCTGTCTCAGAATTCCAGAGCTCCGTGGGTACTGGTGTTACCGGCAACGTAAACCAATACCAAGTAAGCGTCGGAAAGGCGGTTATCACCGGCGCTGGCCGAACTGGATCAACGACCGAAGAACATCCAATCAGCAATCCATCGAGTGACGACAATACTGCGATTGCGGTTACCGTGGATGGTATCATCGTTGGCACTATTGAATTGGAGGATGCAATCAAGCCAAGCTCCGCAGCGGCCATAACTGCCTTGAAGGAATTGGGCATTCGCGTCATGATGATGACTGGGGATAACGATCGAACGGCTCGAAGAGTGGCTGACCAAGTGGGCATCGCTGAGTTTCTTGCTCGTTTGTCGCCGGAAGCCAAGTTATCAAAGCTGGATGAATTGAAGCGTCTGGGACATCGCGTGGCCATGGCTGGAGATGGAATCAACGACGCGCCTGCCCTGGCGGCTGCCGATGCGGGCATCGCCATGGGCAACGGTAGCGATATTGCGATGAGCACCGCGTCCGTGACGCTCGTCAAAGGAGACTTGCGAGGTATCGTCCGAGCTATTCAACTGGCGCGGTATACGATGAGTAACATTCGCCAGAATTTGTTCTTTGCGTTCGTCTATAATCTGCTGGGCGTGCCGATCGCGGCGGGAATTTTTTATCCATTCACTGGCTTAGTCATGCAACCAATGTTTGCGGCGATAGCGATGAGTCTGAGCAGCATTTGCGTGATCGCCAATGCGCTGCGGATCAATCGGCTGGAATTCTCTCGATGACATTGGTCAACGTTCCTCTCCAATGTTCGACGCGACCGTTGTCGGCAAAAGTGCAGACTATCTTGCGCGAAGCGAGCGCACGCGAGCAGCAGTTTACGAGTAATCGACCGCTCGGATTTCGTGGGTTCGTTCCCAGTTGCCATGAAACAGTTTTTCGTGCATTGGAAATCATTGAACAAGACGCACTGGCTCCGGGAACTTCGTTCTGTGAATGGGGCAGCGGCTTAGGCGTGGCGACACTGCTGGCCGGCGTGCTGGGATTCGATGCCTACGGGATCGAGATCGATCGAGGGTTGCTCGATGCCGCTCGCGAGATGGCTGGTCAGTTTGAGATCGCCGCCGAATTCGTTCACGGTAGCTATGTGCCCAGCGGCGCCGACCTATTGATCGACAAAGCCTATGCACGTTGCAGTGGAGAATTGTCGCTAGTGACCGAAGCGGATGATGCTTATGAAACTCTGGGAATGGACATCCGCGATTTTGATCTCGTGTTTAACTATCCCTGGCCTAACGATGAATACTTGACGGCAGCCTTATTCGACAAATTTGCCTCCGACGGAGCGCTGCTGTTGACCTACTTGGGCTTGGAAAATGTCCGCTTGAGGCGCAAAGAAACTTCGCCACATCCGGCGCGCCGGCGGCACAAATAGGTCGCGAATTACACGCTGGCGGCTTAAATAAAGCTCGGTTCTCATGCACTGTCATGCCGAATTCGTTTCCGCCCGACAGACCAGCCTCTAACCAGAGCGCCGCCCTGGGAACCCGGACTGATTTTATTGTCCCTTAAGATGTGTTTCGAGGAACTCGGTCATTACTTGGTGCATGTGAAATCTCTGGTTCGCATCGATGATTCCGTGGCGATTTTTTGGGTAGATCATCATGTCGAATGGTCGTGCGGATTTTTGCAGTGCGTAGACAAGCTGCAGAGTGTTGCTGAGATGGACGTTATCGTCGCGTTCCCCGTGGATCAGCAGTAAACGACCGTGCAAATTGCCGGCCGCTTCGACCACCGAGCTGGATTTGTAACCTTGCGAGTTATCGTTTGGCAGCCCCATGTAACGTTCCGTGTAAATCGCGTCGTAGTTATGCCAATCCGTTACCGGCGCGCCAGCGATACCCGCTTTGAATAGCTTGCTGTGCGTCAGTGCGTAAGCTGTGAAGTAACCTCCGTAGCTCCAACCCCAAACTCCCATCCGCTGGGCATCGGCCCATGGCTGACCAGCAACCCAGTTGGCTGCATCCTCGAGGTCGCGCAGTTCGATCTTGCCCATGTCACGATAGATTTGCCAGGTATCCTGAATACCACGGCCACGAGCCGCACGATTATCGCATAGGACTATTGCAAGACCTTGCTGGCACAGCATTTGATGCCACCAATAGTTGCGATCCTGCCACGCGTTGTTGACGGTGGGAGCCTGCGGGCCGCCGTAAACGTAGAACAATACCGGCAACTTCTGTTTACTCTGGCCATTTACGACATCGTTGGGCAACATCACTAGCGCAGGCATCTGCAGACCATCGCGTGCTTCGATCGTTCGCAATTCGGGTGTTGCGATGTCGAGATACCGATGTCGGTCGGAAACCGGTGCGCGGACGACGTGCAGTAGTTCATCGTGTATTGAGCGCACCGATGTCACCGGCGGCTGAGCAAGGCTGCTGTACGCGTCGATAAAGTACTTCCCATCTGGGGCCACCGATACTCGGTGAGTACCTGCGGCACTGGTGACTTGCCGCAGTCGTCGGCCTTCGACATCAACTGCGATCAAGTGGTTTTCGGCCGGGTGAGCTATATTGCCTGATACAAACGCTTGCTTGCCATCGGCGGTGACGCCCAAGAACTCGCTCACGTCCCATGCACCGCTCGTCAGCGCGACGCGAGTTCCATCGATCGTCGACACCAGGTACAAGTGCCGCCTGCCATCGGGTAAATCGCTCTGCCACAGAAAATCGCCGCTGGGCAGAAAACTGGGTACTCCGAGCACCTCGAGCCAAGCCGAACTCTTTTCCGAAAGGACGGTACGCGCTTGTCCGGATGTTGGATCAAAACTCACGACGTCTTGGCGATTTTGGATCCGATTCTGCAACTGCACCCACAGATGATTCTGCGGCGACCAGCTTACGCGTACGATCAAACGATCATTCTCGGGAAATCGGGAAATAGGGACCTCGCGTTTGGTCCCCGTCGGAATGTCCAGCACAAAGAGTCTGGCGACTGGCAGAGGATCGCCGGCCTTGGGGTATCGAGTATCTTCCAGTTCTTGGCGAAAATGAATGCTATCGCTGACGCGATAATGATGAACCTGAGACTGATCGAGCCTAAGCATTGCCAAGCGAGTGCCATCTGGACTCCACCAATATCCTTTGAAATTCCCTCGTCCGTACAATTCCTCTTGATAAACCCAATCGAGAATTCCGTTCAATAACTCGGCGGAGCCATCCGTAGTTAATTGCTTGGCCTCGGTGGAATTACAGTCTGCGATCCACAAGTTATTTTGCTGGACGAACGCCACATGACGCCCAGTTGGGCTCAGCTCCGAAAGCTGTTCGTCTTTGTCTGGCGTATGCGTGATACGCCGGGCAGAGCCACTGCCAGCATCAAAGAAGTAAAGATCTCGTTTGTGATAGACGAGTGCAAAACGCAGGTCCTTGGAAAACGCATCCACCTCGGCAGCTTGCGCAGCTTCATCGTTGCTAAACGCATCCAGAGCTTCCAGGCTGGTCTTCAATTGATCGAGCAGTTGAAAAGGCCGCTGGGCGCCGGTACTCGCATCCGCGATGAACCATTGGTCTTGCTTGCGCAACAAAAACTCGCCACCGTGTTCCAGCCAGCGGGGCTCGGTGATCGGTTCGCTACCAAAGTCGATTTTCTGGCCGGGTTTCATCAGCCGATCCAGTGTGAGCACTTCCGCTTGGTCGACCGTTTTCACAGCGCTGGTGCGCAGCTTCGATACTTCATGTTTCAGACGCGCGACGGGAAAGTCGTTGCCTTCTCGTAAGTCGGGATCGAAAAAATTCCAGTGTGCGAGGCTATCATCCGCGTCAGGTTCGAGTAGATACGCGGCCAACTTACCCAGCGGCTGATTCGTGGGAACTAAATACGTCCCGGCTGGCAATTGCAATTCTCGATCTACTAATTTGGACTTGATCAATTTCAGACGATGGCCGTGCGCAGGTTTAGCCAGCGTTTCCACTTTCTCGATCACCATCGCTTCGCCCGAGACCGAAACCGATTGCGTCAGCGCTTGCAATTGCACTCCGTGTAATACCAGTCGATCGGCTGCCCATGCATGCTGGCGAGGAATTGTGTAGGCGGCTGGCAACGAGATCTCTTTCATGGATTGCGTGTGATTCCACAACTCCACTCGATAGTCGTGAGGACGCAAATCCTTACTAGATTCAGGGCCATATGGGCCGCGCGGTGGCGAGTCTTTGGCAGTTGCATAGCCTTTCACGGAGGCAGTCGATGAATCTTTGGCCAACTGCGACCTAATAGGTACCAGCGCGCCGGGTGCCAACGAATTGGGTGCTTGCGAACCTCGACCTATCAAGCCTCTTAATTCACCATCATTGGCAGCGAGGTAGCGCAGCAATTCGGCGACGAATGCATACGTGACTTCGATTCTCCGGCGATACGAAGTGTAAGCGTAAGACTCGACGAGAATCCCTAGTCCGCCTCTCAATCCCATGTACTCGGTGCTGTATCGCGGCTCGTGCCCGAATGTCGTCCACTTGCGATGTTCAACGTCAAAGTTGCCGTAGTAAAACGTCGACATGCCAGAACGATCCATTCGTTCCGAGACGGTCGTTAGCATCTTGGAACGCGCCCATTGATTTACTGCGGAGTTGGCGATTGAGTTGTTGGGGACTGCGTAGGTCAAATCGTAACGATGCAACGAACCGTTGGTGGTGTGCGTATCTACTAAAACGTCCACATCGTATTTATTGATCGCTGCCACCAGCGCTCGCACTTCCGGCGACTCGAGCTTGATAAAATCGCGATTCAAGTCAAGACCCTGCGCGTTTTCGCGAATGCCCATTCCGTCGGTAGGCCCGGCTTGACCTGGTCGATGGAGTTTGCCGATGCGCTCACCACCATCTGCGTTGAAATTTGGAACAAAGATCAATCGCAATTTGGTCCAGTCAAACGGTTGTTGAGAAAGCCCGAGATTCCCCAAAGCCATATCGCGCGCAAGCGCCAACAACGCTTCTTTCCCGTCGCATTCGCCCGCGTGAATTCCACCTAGCATGAGCACGGTCAGAGGTTTCTCTGGCTGTGGCGTCATAGGATCGACCACCAGAGCCCAGATTGCTCGCCCCTCAATGGTCTGTCCGATCGATTCCATACGAGCCGCATGCCAGGCCGTGTCGACTCGACGCAACATCGTTTCGACCTGCGACGCTCGAGCGGTAGACAAGAATTCGCTAGCTTCCGCAACCGTTCTTAAGGATGTCAATGATGCAGCGTCTTGCGCGAGGGCCACAACGTCGCATGGAATAATGAGGCACAGCCAAGCGGCAATCATCCACCAGTGACTTACAAAATCGTTTCGAGGTATCATTTCAGAAAAACTCTCCTGCGGCTCACGCCAGGTTCTAGCGAGTATTCATGCCAAACCACAACTTGACCTGAATTAACAGTAGACACAAAGCAGCAAAGTACGTCAGTCTAGTCGACGATTTCGGCTCTGTCAGCGAATACTCAAGCGGTGCTCGTGGGAAGATGCTTATTACTCTTGCTAAAGCACTCTCAGCGGCTGACAATTGTCGATGCGTCGCATTAGTGCCTCAAGAAAAACAACCATGCATAGCTGAGAGTTGAAGTGAACGCACACGACTGTTTCTGGAGCACTGGATACTGCGAATGTCATCGGTGGCGATGGTACCAAAACCATTCGCCAACGAGTGGATCTCGCGCAAACAACTGCCTTTAGTTCCACCGACCTCGCGCCGCAGTTATCCAACGATTTCGCCGCCTGCCGCTGGATTCGTTTAGAAATCTGGGACATCGCCACCAACGGAGCATTCACTCAGCCGGAGTGGTTAGAATTACGACCCTAGTGCTGGGCTGATAAACAGTGTACCGATGGCGCAAGCCGCGGGCGTCGAAGGTGTTGCGCGATGACTCTCCAATCGATGCACGAAATCATTAGTTGGAC
>SYJV01000431.1 GCA_005798335.1 Planctomycetaceae bacterium
GAACTTCGCTGACCGTCATGCCGGCGATGCCATTGTCATTCAAGGCGTTCTTGACATCTTCCAGTTTGTGGGGGCGAATAACGGCTTCTACTTTTTTCATGTTTGATTTTCCCAATTAGAGTAAGTTGATGTTCATCGAACTAGAGATTGTACGGGGAACTAGCTTTCGTAGCCAACTTCTCCGTGCTCAGAAACATCGAGTCCAATATCCTCAACTTCTTCAGTTGGTCGCAATCCAACAGTAGCTTTGACAATATTCGCAATTACGATGGTCGCCAGCACAGACAGCGCAATCGTCAAACCCATGGCCTTGAGTTGTTCTAACCAGAGTAGGTTGCTGTCGATTATGGCCGATAGACCATTGTCGGTCGCATAGGCTCCAGCCAAATTCGTATTGACTGACTTACTGGCAAGCAGTCCCGACAGCAGCGCACCGAGCGTGCCACCAGCCGCATGCACGCCGAACGTATCCAACGCATCGTCGTACTTCATCGCGCGTTTAACAACAGTGCAGAACAAATAGGGCACGATTCCAGCCGCAACGCCTATGATCAAGGCACCTTTAATGTCGATAAAGCCACATGCTGGAGTGACGACCACCAAGCCAGCCACAGCACCCGAGCAGAATCCCAAAATCGAGGGCTTGCCGTTCTTGATAAACTCGATCAATGGCCACACGAACGAGGCCACGGCGGCGGCGATTGTCGTAGTCGTGAACGCGTTTGCAGCAATCGCGTCGGAGGCTAGCGCCGAACCAGCGTTGAATCCATACCAACCAACCCACAACATGCCAGTACCGATAGCGCACAATACCATGCTATGCGGTGGCATCGAGGATCTACCGAATCCCTTGCGTGGTCCCAGAATTAGGCATAACACCAAAGCCGACCAACCGGAACTCATGTGCACCACTGTGCCGCCGGCAAAATCGATCGCTCGGATTTTCGCTCCACTATTCCACACTCCATTCATCAAACCGTCAAAGCCCCATACCATGTGCGCCAATGGAAAGTAGACCAGAAACATCCACAGCGTGATGAACAGCATGATGGCCGTGAACTTCATCCGTTCTGCGATAGCTCCCACAATCAGCGCGGGGGTAATGATCGCGAACATAAGCTGGAACATGGCGAAGACAGATTCGGAAACCCAGTAACAATATCCAGTGTCAGGAGCTCCAGAGACTCCTTCCATTAAGAAGTGCTTCATGCTGCCCAACAACCACGGAACCGGCGCCGTCGTGTCTGCGGAATGCTCTCCAAACACTAACGTGTAACCAACCACAACCCACAAGATTGTCACTAAGCCCGCACACGCAAAACATTGGGCCACCACCGACAAGACGTTCTTGCGCCGCACCAGCCCGCCGTAGAACAATGCCAAACCAGGCAACGTCATGAACAATACCAGCGCAGTACTTATCATCAGCCAAGCGTTATGTCCTGGTCCAGCAACCTCCATGGTCGCGATTTTCACGGGGTTTCCCGCCGAATCTTTGGCGGTTGGATCCAAGTTGTTGATATACGCCTCCAACCCAGCAATTCGCTGCTCCAGAGTTGGCCCACTTGCTGGCTCCTGTGCAACAACATTACTCCCCGCACTAATCACGGACGCGAGCCCCAACACAAACGTTGTCCCAACGCGACATAAGCGAAAGCAACCTAACCACATCTCAAGTCCGCCTTTGCAAACGAAAGTTTTCACCCGCGCAATCATCGCGTAAGCGATCCAGAGTTGCGCGAAAATTCACCGAGTTTGTGCAAAAGCAATCGCCGCGCCGAACTTTCGAGGTCAGTTGGCGGTCATAATTGCGCCGATTTCGCAATCTCTTTCAGTTTCAAGACTTGCGCTATGTGTTTGTGCGAAATAAAATTCTGAAGAGAAGGGCTTTGCCTGTGTGCCAAAGGTCGATGCAAAGACTCTGAGCAGCACGATGCCGAGAAACTGCGCATGCATGATCACAAGTAAGCCGAGGTGCAAGCACGGTGGAGCCTACAGCGGAAGACAAGCACAAGCTGCGACCGCAGCATACTTGAACCTTGGATTAGATATCTGGCTAGGCAACCCAGATGCAAGTACTCTCCCCTTAGATAGCCTCTCGTCCTTCGTAAACATTCGCCGAAGGTGTGGAGGATTTTTTCCGGAACGATAATCCGTGTTATTCTCTGTCAAACGTAGTGTCTCTCGCTGGCGCTTCGAGCTTGTATCCACACCTTCGGCGAATGTTTACCGTCCTTCAGGCTCTCTCACTTCGATCACCGCAGAATCTAATCCTTTAAATGTTGGGCGGCTAGCTCAATCCATTCGTCCTCGCTACCTTTCTGTATACGCTTCAACGAGCCTGTCACTATGCACGCTGCAACACTCGATACTGAGCCACTGGCTAAGAGTTACCCAGGTGGGAATCGCACCCACTTGTCAATGAAACATTACCAGTTCGCTCCGGACCCGCACGTACGGTGGTGTGGGGAGGCTGCCCGGCAACGGGCAGCCTTACCCGTTTTTCGTCGGTTGCGAAACGGGAGTCCGCGGAGGTAGTCGAACGATTCTACGTCCGGACTCCGATTGCCGCCTCCGAAGTTCGTCGCCAATTCGAAAAACATCATTCCCCTGTTGGGCAGCTAGTTGATGTCGAATTTCTCGGATTTCTTCGGTAATAGGGTTACTAGACAACCCTGATGCCAGCTCTCTCCCGTTAGATAGCCTCTCCTCCTCCAGGCTCTCTCTTCGATCACCGCAGAATCTAATCCTTTAAATGTTCGCCACGTTTTCCCCGCAGCCCCGACCGCCCCGACCTGCCGAGAAGCTGACATTTAGCATCGATTATCTTACCACGAAGGACACGAAGAGCATGAAGGAAATCAGAGCACAAAACGCTTGATGCCCTCTTTAAGTTTGGTCACATTGAAGTTTATCAGCAGTCCGATCTTTATTTCCGCCAATTTCATATAGGTCAACAATTGGGCCCCGTGAATACCCAGTAGTTTCTCTACGCTCTTAAACTCGATAATGAGCTGGTTCTCGACCAGGACATCAATGCGGTATCCACAGTCGAGCAAAACGTCTTTGTATCGAACAGGCTGTGCAAGTTGAAGCTGAAAGGCAATATTGTGGCGACTCTGTGCCAGGCATTGTTCGTAGGCCGACTCGAGCAGTCCCGGCCCTAGGTGTCGATGGACCTCAATAGCACAACCGATTACGCGATTGGATAGATCGTCGAATTCCATCTTCGTGCTCTTCGTGTCCTTCGTGGTGCCTATC
>SYJV01000432.1 GCA_005798335.1 Planctomycetaceae bacterium
CGGATTGAAGGCAGGTCGTTTCACGATCAACCGGCACATCAAAACATCTGTGACCTCCGTGAAATCCGTGGTTTCATTGACCGAGATTCATATCAGCCCCCGGATGGTTTGCAGGACTTCGGCACTCTCGGCGTCCAGCGCGGCGATCTCGTCCATGATCGCTTCGGGGCTGCGGTGCGTCACTTCCTCGCCTCCGTTGGGGTTCTTCACCGATAGGTCGAACATCGTCGGGTCGATCGTGGCGGCCTCCACGCTCCACGACTTCGGCGAGTCGGCGCTGGTCTGCTGCAACTCGACGAACTCGGCGAGGTCGTCGTCATTGAGCGGGTTCGTCTTGCCCATGTTGCGGCCGGGGTCGAGCTGGTAGTACCAGACCTTCCGCGTCGGTGCTCCCTTCTCAAAGAACAGACCAGGCGATTATATTAGGCGCGCGGCGATTGAAATTCTCTAGCTACTTCGGGCCAATCTTGATGCCCTGGTGAGCTTGTCGGCTATCGGCCATAATCAACTGATGTTCGATGGTTCCTGGGGCGTAGGACACGTACCAGCGCTCGTTCTTCAGGCAGAGTTGGATTATGGCTAAGCATATTTTTGTAACCGGTGGTGTGGTCAGCTCCATTGGTAAAGGATTGACGAGCGCTTCGATCGGTATGCTGCTGGAAGCGCGTGGTTTGAAAGTGCGGATGCAGAAGTTGGATCCGTATATTAACGTCGATCCTGGAACGATGAGTCCTTATCAGCACGGCGAAGTTTATGTGCTGGATGATGGCAGTGAAACAGATCTAGATCTTGGTCACTACGAGCGATTTACGAACGCTCAGTTGACTCGCGATTCGAATTATACGACTGGGCAAATCTACTTGTCCGTGATTGAGAAGGAACGCCGAGGACAGTTTCTGGGAAAAACGGTGCAAGTGATTCCGCATATCACTGACGAAATTCAAGACGTCATCAGCAAAGTAGCCGAAGGGGATGTCGACGTAGTGCTGACGGAAATCGGAGGTACCGTCGGTGACATTGAGAGCTTGCCGTTCTTGGAGGCAATTCGGCAGTTTCCGATGCGCGTAGGCAAAGAGAATTGCCTGTTTATTCACTTGACGTTGGTCCCCTATCTGAAAGCTGCCGGAGAGCTCAAAACCAAACCCACGCAACATTCCGTTGGCATCTTGCGGCAAATCGGCATTCAGCCCGATGTGTTGATCTGCCGCTGTGAACAACCGATTTCGCGTGACGAGCGCGAGAAAATTTCGCTCTTTTGCAATGTGCCGGTTCAGGCAGTGATTGAAGAACGAGACAAGGATTTTTCCGTTTACGAAGTTCCGCTGAGCTTGGTCGACAATGGTCTGGATGAGTTCATCGTACGGCGGTTTGGCTTGCATACCCACGCGGCGAATCTCGCTCCGCTACACGAGATTCTCCGGCGCCAGCGCGAACCCAAGCAAGAGATCAGTATCGCGGTCGTCGGCAAATACGCTGAGCACAAAGATGCTTATAAGTCTATTTACGAAGCGCTAGAACACGCGGGCATTCACCATCAGATCCAAGTGCGCATCGGCAGAATTCAGAGCAGCGATATCGAACGCGAGGCTCCGGAGAGGTTGCTATCGGGATACGACGGAATTCTCGTGCCTGGCGGTTTCGGCGAACGCGGTATCGAAGGCAAAGTGCAATCCATTCGCTACGCGCGCGAAAAGAAGATTCCATTCTTTGGTATCTGCCTAGGAATGCAGTGCGCGGCAATCGAATTCGGACGCAATGTAGTTGGCCTGCCAGGTGCTCACTCGACCGAATTCGACAAAGATTCACCGCATCCGGTCATCTGCTTGTTGGATGAACAACGCGAAATTACACGATTGGGCGGTACGATGCGATTAGGTTCTCAACCCGCCAAGTTAGCCGACGGATCGCTCGCGGCGCGCGCCTACGGCACCCTGTCGATCGCGGAACGGCACCGGCATCGCTACGAATTCAACAACATCTACAAACAGCAATTCGAACGCCACGGCATGAAGTTCGCTGGGACCAGTCCTGATGGCGGGCTTGTGGAGATTATTGAATTGGCGGAACATCCTTGGTTTTTGGCGGTACAATTTCATCCAGAGTTTCGTTCCAAGCCGACCGCAGCGCATCCCTTGTTCGCTGGCTTTATCGACGCCGCTTCCCAACGTCGGTCGCGACGCAAGTCGATGCGCACATTTGAAAACCCGTCCGATACGGCAGTAATGCCAATGCTTGATTAGATTCGAATCGACGAAGAAACGAATCCTTGGTGGGTGCAAGCCATTGAAATAGCGCACGTAATGGGGCCAAATCATGCACGACGAATCGACCAGTGGCGATACCACAGACCGTAAAGAACAGCGTAATCCAGCTACTCCGTCTGAGGACAGTGGGAAATCGCATTTCGAATCATCAGAGCAGCCACCTCCGCCTTCATTTGAGTCGCTCGTGTCGATATTCGGTATCCAAGCCTTGGCGGCCCTGGGCAAAGCGCCTGTTGCCGACGGGAAATCCCCTACAGTACGGCTCGATTTTGCCAAGCATTATATCGATCTGTTGGGGTTGATCGAAGAAAAAACTAAGGGAAATTTGACTAATGATGAGGCGAGTACCCTGACGTATTGGCTGTATCAACTGAGAATGATGTTTGTGACCGAGTCTGGTAAGCGTTGAAATTCGGTATCGGCATAGGCATAAGCGATCCAGCGAGTGAGTGATTCTATATCGACACCGAACGACGAAGAGTCCGTGGCTGACATCTCTACGGTTCACGAAGTTCCAGCATCGCAACTGCATCAGCGCCACGTCGCGCCTTTGATGTTTTGGCTTTCAATGACATTCTTGGCTTTGGTCGCGGCGACTATTGTCGTGTGGATCGATGTGCCACGCGTAACGGATAACGCCGGTGGCGACGAGGTCAACGAGCCAGTTCCGGCGATATCGCTCTCTCTCGAGAGCATCAATGAACAACGCGAGTATGAAGAAATTGCCTACGCGCGCGGTTGGTGGTATGTCGTCGGCATGCTTGTCATCTGGCCAGCCTTTTGGATCGAGTATGCGGTCCGGGGTCGTGTGCTACGGCAATCGGTCGCAAGCTTTGGTCGCGCTAGGCTGAGCTATTTATGGAGTGCGATCGTTCCACCCCTGCGTTTGTGCTCTCCTGACCCATTGGTCGGAAATAAAGTCTGGTTGCCGTGGCTGGGGTGGCAAGCATTAGACGTCCGGCTGCAAACTCGATTGGAACGCGATTTTGCTTTTCCGATGGTTGGAATCGCGCTGCTGATTCTGCCTGTCCTCGTGCTACAAATATTTTTCAAGGATCAAGTGATTGCCTATCCCTGGTTGCGATTTGCTCTGCACTTCAGTACAGGACTGATTTGGTTCGCATTTGCGGTGGAGTTTATCGTCATGGTCTCTGTGGCTGACAACAAGATTCGCTATTGTCAGCGGCATTGGTTGGATCTGGTGATCATCTTGTTGCCTCTGATCTCATTTTTGAGATCGTTCAGATTGCTGCGCATGACAAGACTGGCCAAAGTAACGAAATTGCCCCAAGTTGCTCGCTTTATTCGAGTTTATCGTTTGCGCGGCGTAACCATGCGTGGTATTCGCGCGCTGATGATCCTGGATATCGCTCATCGAGTACTGCGAATTTCACCGAAAAGACGCTTGAACGGACTGCGCATTAGGCTCGCCGAAAAAGAACGCGAAGCAGCCGCGTTGCGTGAGCAAATTGCCACCCTCGAAAGAAAAATTCAAGATTAATTGGTTGGCACCAAATTCGTTGGCCGACAAGAGCAATTGTTTAACCCGGAGGCGAGGAAACAGCCACAAGGTACTTGTTGGTCCATTTTTCTTGCCCAAGGCTGCGGGATATACAATTGCTCTTGATCTAGACTCGCGGTCAGAGGATGCTAAACTCACTTTAATTATTATGTATTTACGAAATATTGAATTGCGCGAATAGTGGCAATTGATCATCGGAATATGGGGAGTCTGTCATGGCAGCATTCATCACTCGACGGAATTTGAGCCGGCGCACGTTTCTGCGTGGCGTGGGGGCGACCGTTTCGCTTCCGCTGCTGGACGCGATGATTCCGTCGATGACTGCCACTGCAGCAACTGCTGCCAATCCAGATCGATTGCGACGCTTGGGATACGTGTATATGCCAATGGGGTCGGATTGGTCGCGTTGGGTCCTGCCAGGTGATACCCTGGACGAATTATCTCCAACGCTCAGTCCACTTGCTCCGGTGCGCAAGCATGTTAGCGCGATCTCGGGTATGGAGCTGCGGAACGCTTACCCAGGAACGCATGCTACGAGCAACAGCTCCTTTTTGAGTGCCGCGAAAGCCAAGCTGACCGAGAGCACCGACTACTATCTAGGCATCACGGCGGATCAAGTTGCCGCACGCGTGCTTGGCCGCGATACACAGTTACCTTCGTTAGAATTGTCGATGGATTTGTTGTCCATCGTAGGTCAATGCGACAATGGATACGCTTGCGTTTACCAAAACAATCTGTCGTGGTCCTCTCCAACGACGCCGCTGCCATCCGAAGCGCATCCGCGAATCGTTTTCGAGAATTTGTTTGGCGAAGGGGGTAGCGCCGAGGATCGGCGCAATGGATTGCGGCAGCGGGCGAGTCTATTGGATTCGGTTGCCGAAGATCTAGCTCGATTGAATCGTCAACTTGGTCCCAGCGATCGCAGTCGTGTCAGCGAATATTTGACGAGCGTTCGCGAAGTCGAGCGACGTATTCAGCAAGCTGAGTCAAAGACGAAGGACAATCCTTTACCCGACCTCGATCGTCCCGTGGGTGTACCGGCTGAATATGCCGATCACGCGCGCCTAATGTTCGATCTGCAGGTCCTGGCAATGCAAGGTGACGTGACTCGTGTGATCACATTCCAACTCGCACGCGAAACCAGCAATCGAACTTATCCAGAAATTGGCGTTCCTGAGGCCCATCATCCGCTGACACATCATGGGAATGACCCCGAGAAAATTGCCAAGGTCGCGCTGATCAACAAGTTTCACGTTGCGCTGTTTTCTTACTACCTGCAGCGTTTAAGCTCAACTCCCGAAGCTGGCGGGACGCTGCTGGATCATTCGTTGATCCTGTATGGGAGTGGGATGGGAAATCCAAACGTTCACGACCATGTCAATCTTCCGATCCTCGTCGCTGGAGGTGCGGCTGGACTCATGAACGGAGGCCGGCACATTCGCTTCGCCGAACCCACTCCACTAGCAAATCTCCACCTGACGTTGTTAAACAAAGTCGGTGTACCAGCCGAATCCTTCGCTGATAGCCAAGGACATGTCAAGGAGCTGTTCGAACCGCTGCCGATTTGAGTCTTAACAGGCGCTCGATCTTCTGTGTCTTGTACAGGATTCGTCAGGGAATCACTGGCGGGGCCGGATAACTGGTGGGTTCGTCGATGGGAGTACGCGATGCAAACGGTGTACATCGAAACTACTATCGTGAGCTTTCTTCGTTCCCGCCAGAGTGCCCATGTGGTCTCGGCCGCGCGTCAATTATTGGTTCGTCGCTGGTGGGAGAACGAACGACCAAAGCATGACCTTGTCATCTCTCAATATGTCGTTGATGAGGCATCGCGAGGGGACTCGGAACTTGCTGACGAAAGACTTCTCGCCTTAAACGGTATTCCGCTAAGGCGAGCGGCAGAGGAGAGTCTACCGTAACCCGACGCGTGAGCGAGGTGATTCGCGTTGACTCCTCGCTCACGCTTCGGGTTACAATTGGTAACCTTGCATCTGCCGCTCGCCTAATCGACATTCCTGACGAGATTCCAACGTTGGCTGACGAACTACTTGCTGCGACGCTTCTTCCTCCGAATGCTCGCTTGGATGCCTTGCACATTTGTGCTTCTAGCTTTCATGGGCTAGACTACCTATTGACTTGGAATTGCACGCACATCGCGAACGCTCGGACCCTACCGAACGTTCGGCGCTTTCTTGCTGATCGAGGATATGTGCGGCCAGAAGTTTGTACGCCTGAGGAGATGCTAGATGACGAGTTCCCATTTGAATGAGATGACCGCCGATACGATCGTCCGCGATTTGCATCTTCTTCTTGAGGCGATGGTTGAATCCTTTGACGGCGATTTGCACGCGCTCACCAATGATGCTCGGCAGCGCCAGCAGCAATCAGGCTGTCCAGTGTGGCGTAGAAAATCGACGAACAATGCGATGCATCCAAGCGACACTGGCTCGCTTTCTGGTGGCGGTCAGTCAACTCGCTTCGGTGGATGATCGCAGCCGTTAGATCGCCGTCATTCGCAGAATTGCCAACGCAGCGTCGTACTGGAAATATTCAGACAGCGCAGCTTCACTGCGCACGGATAATGGATACCGATTCTTATTTTTGGAGTGATTCCGAGTGACCGTCAAGACCAACCGAATTCCCAACCGCAGCGAGGTTCCCGCGTCCGATTGCTGGGATCTGACCAGCCTGTATGCCTCGGATGCGGATTGGGAAAAGGACTTTAAGAAGTATCAGCAGCGGATTGGCAAGTACGCGGATTTTCAAGGCCGATTGGGTGACAGCGCCGAAATGCTGGCGCAATGCCTCAAATTTGATTTGTCGTTGGATCTTTTATCCGAACGATTAGGCACCTACGTGTTTCTCAAGACTACGGAAGACCAAGCCAACGACACCTACCAAGCGCTGATGGGACGATACCAGAGTGTGGCTACCAAAGCGAGTCAAGCGGCCAGTTATATTCGTCCGGAGATCTTGGCAATTCCTTCAGCCCGTATGCGCGAGTTCGTAAACTCTTCCAAGTTGCGTCCGTATCGGTTGTTGCTCAAACGCGTCACTCGGTACAAGCCGCATACTCTATCAAAGAAGGAAGAGTCGCTGCTCGCGATGCAGGGCGAGATTGCTCAGACAGCTAGTAAGGTCTTTCGACAGTTAAACGATGCGGATCTCAAGTTCGGATTGCTCAAGAACGAAAAAGGAGAACTGGTCGAACTCTCGAATTCATCTTACTCGCAATTCATGGTTTCGCCCAAGCGTTCCGTGCGCAAAGCTGCATTTCATCAATACTATGATCAGTTCCAAGCTCACGAAAATACGCTAGCCGCAACTCTGGCCAGCAGCGTTCAAACCGATGTATATTACTCGCGCGCACGCAAATACTCTTCGTCGCTCGAGTCCGCGCTGTTTCCCGATGTAGTTCCACAAGCGGTGTACGACAACTTGATTTCGACCGTCCGCGAGCAATTGCCATCGATTCATAAATATCTCGCGGTGCGCCGCAAGAAAATGGGACTCAAGGATCTACACCATTACGACACGTATGTGCCGATCTTGTCCGATATCGAACATCACCGAAGTTGGGACGAAGCCGTAACCACCGTGATTGATTCACTGCGGCCCTTGGGAAACGACTATTGCGATATCTTGGCGCGAGGACTCCATGGGGCGTGGTGCGATCGCTATCCCAACCAGGGAAAACAGAGTGGTGCGTTTAGCTGCGGTAGCTTCGAGGCCAACCCGTACATCTTGATGAACTACAAACCCATGGTGCTCAATGACCTGTTCACGTTGACACACGAAGCTGGCCATTCGATGCACAGCCATTATTCGGCCAAGTCCCAACCGTTCCAATACTACAACTACACCATCTTTGTCGCCGAAGTTGCCAGCACCTTTAACGAACAACTGCTCACCCACTATCTGCTGAATAATACGGACGACAAACGGCTGAAAGCCTACTTGTTGAATCACGAAATCGATAGCATTCGAGCCACCGTGGTTCGCCAAACCATGTTTGCCGAGTTCGAAAAGGTCACTCACGAAATGGCGGACAGTGGCGAGCCTTTGACCGTGCAGTCGTTTCGAGGCACGTATCGCAAGTTGCTGGATGCCTATTTCGGGACCGATTTCGTGATCGACGACCAATTGTCGCTCGAGTGTTTTCGGATTCCTCACTTTTACCGAGCGTTCTACGTATACAAATACGCCACAGGTTTATCGGCGGCGATCGCGCTATCGCGGCGCGTGCTTAAAGGGTCCGAAAAAGAACGCGCCGACTATTTGCGATTTCTTGCCGGTGGATGTTCCAAAGATCCACTTGAACTGTTGCGCGATGCCGGCGTCGACATGGCCAGCCCCGCTCCCATCAAGACCGCTCTACTCCACTTCGATGAACTCGTCGACGAACTCGACAATTTGATTTAGTCGGGCAGTTTGTTTGTGGAGCCGGTTGGACGTGACATTCCTTGGCGATGTTTCCTATCATGTATCAATTGAAGAAACTTCTGGTGTAATTTGTTCTAAGCGGCTTGACCTTCTTTGTGACCGCCTCACCAGAATCTTGCGCTGAACGAAGTAGAAGTGGAAATCGCCAAGTGAGCTGGAATGATGCGCAGGAATTCCATTTATTCTAATTCCGCGACTTGGTCAAAAGTCGTCAACCAAATCTGCTCAGCAATTGCGATCACGCATAATTGACGCGCAGTCATGATAGGGTCATTTCGAGTATAATAGCCGGCCTGGGCGACCTCAGCCAATTCGAGTCAGCAAGGGACGTTTTACATGCGTTTGATTATACTCCCTATGTTGGGATTCATCCTGCTTTCGTCTCATTTCGTGCATGCGCGGCCTCCGTATCGACAGAGTCTGCGGCGACACTATGGGGAGCTGCTGCCGCAGTCGCTGCAAGCGTGCGCAACCTGCCACGATGTTAAAGAACAAGCAAATGCGTCGGCGGCGTTTGACGATTCAGTGCCACCCCACAACGCCTTTGGCGAACGACTGGCAGAAGTTGTCGCAAGTCTGCCCGGTGCCGCCAATTTTTCGGATGTTCCAACAGGACTTCGAAAAATCGCAAAGGAGGATTCCGATGGCGATGGAGTGTCCAACGAACTGGAGATTGTGACCGGTCATGCTCCTGGGCTTGCGACAGACACTCCATCCGTCGACGAAATCAGCACCGCCAAGTCAAGGTTGAAGACGTTCTTTAGTCAACGATCCGACTACGCCTGGCAGCCATTCCTTCCGGTCCGTCGACCGCCGGTGCCAGTGAGCCAGACAGGTCCGCAGCCGGCGAACCCGATCGATGCATTCATCGGTGCGGAACTTGACAAACACGATTTGCGGCCACGGCCACCAGCGATCAGCACGGTGTTGTTGCGGCGAGTAACACTAGACCTGATCGGCTTGCCTCCGACAGAACAAGAGTTGACGGACTTTCTGCACGATCAGTCTTCAGGTGCCTACGAGCGGGTCGTGGATCGATTATTGTCGAGTCCGCACTATGGCGAACGATGGGGGCGCCATTGGATGGATGTATGGCGCTACAGCGATTGGGCCGGTTGGACTGATGGCAAACAGATTCGCGACAGTCAACCGCATATTTGGCGGTGGCGCGATTGGATCGTCAATTCGCTCAATCGCGACAAACCATACGATCGCATGATCCATGAAATGCTGGCCGCCGATGAAATTGCGCCAACCGACACCGAGGCTTTGTGCGCGACAGGATTTCTCGCTCGCAACTACAAGATGCTCAGCCGAGAAATCTGGATGCAGGATACGGTTAACCACACGTTGCAAGCATTCTTGGGCTTGACTGTCGGCTGCGCTCGGTGTCACGATCACATGTATGATTCGATCTCTCAAGCCGAGTATTATCGCTTGCGTGCAATTTTCGAACCCCACAACGTTCGGCTGGATCGTGTTCCCGGGCAACCGGATACAACTCAGGACGGCGTTGCTCGAGTCTTTGACGAAAAGCTGGAAGCGGTGACGCATTTGTTTCGCAAAGGTGATGATCGCGATCCCGACAAGGACCGGCTGATGTCAGCCGGTGTACTGCAACTGCTGGGAGCAGATGAGTTTCGCGTCCAGCCGCTATCGATTCCCAAAGAGTCCTACTACCCAGCCCTCGGGCAACAATTTCGCAAAGAGATCTTGTCGACGGCCGAAAGGGAAATCAGGCTCGCTCAAGGGAAGCTAAAGGATATCGAGACCGCATCTGTCGCCGATAAGAAACAAGCCGCCACGGCATCAGACGTTGCCACTGCTGACATTTCGCGTATGAAGGTCGGTTTGGCAGCGAAAATTTTAGCCGCCAGTCAGGCTCGCCTTGCCTCGATCCAAGCTCGCATTGCTGCCGACGACGCCAAGTATGCTGAGCCCTCAACACCGGAAGCTGATACTTTGGCAGTCGCGGCTGCACGAGCTGAACGCGAGGCTACCTTTGTCCAGGCGCAAGTCGATCATCTAAAATCCGAGCTGGCTCGTGTCGCAGCCTTGGTCACGAATACGCCTGGTGACAAAATATCTGAGCAAGCTCTGGCGGACGCGACGAAGAAAGTTGTCGATGCATCTGAAAAACTCGCTGCTGCCGACAAGTCTCGCAAGGAATCCGCGTCCTCCTACAGCCCCCTGGGACCAGTCTACCCCAAGCAATCTTCAGGCCGCAGGACCGCACTGGCCAGTTGGATCGCCTCGCGCAATAATCCGCTGACCGCACGCGTCGCCGTGAATCAAATCTGGCTGCGCCATTTCGGCCAGCCACTAGTACCGACGGTTCTCGACTTCGGCCAAAATGGACAGCCACCGAGTCATCCGGCACTGGTCGATTGGTTGGCTGCAGAGTTGATGGAACCGACGTTGGGCGCATCGGTCGAACCCTGGTCGATGAAGCACATACATCGCTTGATCGTTACATCGGAATCCTATCGACGAGCGTCCACGCCTGATGATCACAATCTGGCGACCGATCCGGACAATCATTGGTTCTGGCGAGTCGCTTCGCGGCGCATGGAGGCCGAATTGGTGCGCGATGGCATTTTGTACGTCGCCGGAAAACTAGATCGAACTATGGGAGGTCCGGAAATCGATCACGCAGATGGATTGAGCGTTTCTCGCCGCAGCATTTACTTTCGCCACGCTCAGGAAAAACAGATGGAGTTCTTGAAGATGTTCGACTGCGCAACCGTGACGGAATGCTACCAGCGCAAGGAGAGCATCGTGCCTCAGCAAGCGTTAGCACTTGCCAACAGTGAATTGACGCTCGTCCAATCGCGCATCATCGCCAGTCAGTTACGGGAAGTTGCCCGTACCAGCATCCGAGAGTTTGTCATCGCAGCCTTCCAGCGCGTATTGTCGCGGCCACCCACGTTTGCAGAAATCGACGAAACGACAGCCTTCATCAACCAACAACAAGCAAGACTCGCCAAGATCGCAGATCAGGTTACCGCGACTGGTGGGACAGACTCCGAATTCAAAAAGCCCTCTGCCGATCCGTACCACAGGGCCCTGGAAAACGTAATTCATGTCTTGCTAAATCACAATGACTTTGTCACGATTCGATGATCATAGGTTCCCAAAAAAGCGTAGTAAGAAATTTATGAACTTGCCAGTCGATACTACCCATGCTATCATCTAATTGTCGGTCCTGAGTAGAATGTATCGAGGAATAAGACGTGAAGTTCACTACGTTCATTCCTTCGCATCGCAACGACGGAACGCCAGTTTCAGAAGCGGAATTGGCTGCAATCCAGATGGAATTGGCACTTCAGTTTGGCGGAGCCACGGATGAAGGGCCCGTAAAGGGAATGTGGCTGGATGAAGCGGGCGTGATGTATCGCGACACATGCCGCAAGCTGTTCGTAAAATGCGATGATAGCCGACTTGTTGAAGTAAACGATGTGGTGAAGTCTATCGGTCGTCGGCTCGGACAAAAAGCGATGTGGATCGAGTTCGACTTCGACGACAATGCTCAAATTATTGATTGTGAGTGAGGATTCGCATTAATGGTCAAAGCCAAGTCCGGCAGGCCGATTCAGTTTCTCGACGAAGCTCGGCGTTTGCACAGTAGCGGCGTTAGTTCTATGGAATTCTGGAATGCGCTTTGTGGGATCGACGGGCAATTAAGTCGTCTTTTTCCCAAGCAAACCGATCGAATTGCTTTTTCCAAGACGCCCGAATGGAAAAAATTCCACGAGCTGTGGCAAGAGCTTCAAGAGCGAGACAAAAAAACAAACCATGACTTCGCTGTTGCTACTTCCAGCGCCAACGGCACGGTCATCTTACGGCTTCCAAAGTCAATTCACATGGCCCTGATCCGCGAAGCTGAGCACGAAGGCACTTCGCTCAATCAATTATGCGTCGCCAAGCTAACCGCACAATTAAGCGAGGTAGTCTCGTGATGCGTTTCCCGGTAGTCTGCCACCGCGTCCTTCCACAGTGCGGCTAAAGGATATTTTTGAAGCATACCCGCAAACGCCGCGAGTGGATGCGCGGAAGCACCGATAGAGAACGAGATCAACTCAGCCCCAGCATTTACCCGCCGTTCGATGATCTCGCGCAACTTCTGGATTGCTTCCTCTCGAGTCGGAGCATTACATTCCAATCTCAAAGGCTCGCCATCGACCGCGCGAAATCCGTTATTGGCATCTGGTTCGACAATCTCATTTTACGTCAACGTAAATGAGTACTCTAAATCGCACCCTGACACTCACTTCTCGATTCCGCTATCACTCAGTTCAGCGTGCGTTTATACTTTATCTCATGTGCAACCTGCAGCGGATAGGATGTCTGTTGCTGATCGCTGTCTGGCAGAATAGTTCAATCCAGCAATTTCGACTTTTTTGAGCTGCGCTCGGATAGGTCGGAAGCGCTGCAAGACTACGCCGCTTTTTCATGGCCAAAACTCGAGCTGTTTTGGAGTTGACTCTGATGACAATCCACAGTTCCAAATGTTGCCGGCAACCGGCTTCGCGCCGGACGTTTTTGGCGGATACAGGCATGGGGTTTACCGGCTTGGCATTGGGAGCCTCATTGCTGCGCGAAGGAATCGCACGAGGCGAATCGTCCGCACCGGATCGCGTCGGAGCCAAGTCTGGCCCGCAGCGGACACCCAAGGCGAAAAGCGTGATTTGGATTTTCCTGTGTGGTGGAGTCAGCCACATGGAGAGCTTTGACGTGAAACGTGAACTGAATCGGTACGCAGGCAAGTCGATCGACGAGACGCCGTACAAAGACTTGCTGGATGAAAAGCGCATCAATCAGAACCTCGTCGGTGTCAACCCGGGCCACTACCAGCGGAAAGTCTTGATGCCACTCCAAACCGGTTCGCGCCGCTACGGTGAATGTGGATTAGAGGTCGGCGATTGGTTCTCGCACATCGGAAACTGCGCCGACGATTTGGCAGTCGTACGGTCTCTATGGACAATTCACAATGATCATGGAACGCAATTGACTTGGCACACAGGTCGGCATCCCCGCGAGGGTTCCTTTCCAACGATCGGATCGTGGGTGACTTATGGATTGGGATCGATGAATGAAAATCTTCCCGACTACGTCGTGTTGGGTGTTCCAACGGGTGACTGCTGTGGAGGCGAGTGGACTCACGGTGCGGGCTATTTGGGACCTGAGTACGCTGGAGTGAGGATGAACGTTGGCGGTTCCAATGCCATGCCGTACGTAACTCCGCCCGCAGGGCAGATCCTGGCAGAGGAACAAGCTGAAGAGTTCAGTTTGCTCGGACGCCTAAATACACTGTCCGGCATTGAATATCCGGACGACAAAGCCCTGCGAGCGCGCATCAAGTCGTACGAATTGGCGTTTGGGATGCAGACAGCGGTACCCGAAGTAACTCAACTCAGCAACGAAACTGCCGAAACCGAAAGTCTGTACGGATTGAATGACAAAGTCACCGAGCCGTTTGGAAAACAGTGCCTCACCGCGCGGCGCCTGGTCGAGCGCGGTGTCCGCTTCATCCAAGTATTTCATGGCGGGGGTGGTGGCGGAGCTTGGGACGCGCACTCGGAAATTCAAAAGAATCACACCAATCTTTCCAGACAAGTCGACCGTCCCATCGCTGGTTTGCTCAAGGACTTGAAACAGCGCGGTCTGCTCAACGACACGCTGGTGGTCTGGGGAACCGAGTTTGGCCGGACTCCCGCGGCTCAGGGAACTGGTCGCGACCATCATCCGCAAGGATTCTGTTGTTGGTTAGCCGGCGGCGGTATTCGTGGCGGTGTCACGCACGGTGCAACCGACGAACTCGGGTTTTACGCCGCCGAGAATCCGCACTACGTTACAGATATTCACGCCACCGTGCTGCATCAACTGGGCCTGGATCCGTTGGCGCTCGAAATTCCAGGACGACGGCGATTGGAAATCGACATCGGTCGGCCAATTCACGAGATTATTGCGTGAAGCCTGACGTTGGGTGTCGCGCGTTCAAAA
>SYJV01000045.1 GCA_005798335.1 Planctomycetaceae bacterium
TCACTCGCTTGCGCTTCGGGCTTGTATTCCGCAAAAAAGTGCGCTGTCCAATTAGGTAGTGCAACGAGTTACTTTGCTGAGTTATTGCTATGCAACTGGCTGGCTTTCGCTTCGAGCAAACGCTGTTTGCGGAAGTGGGCTGCTTCGGTGTCGCGAAATGAAAACCACAGCTTGATGGCCAACCATACGACTGCCCCTAGAGCGACGATGGGAATCAAGTAACTCATCAACGGATTGACGACTGACTTGCTGGCGGCCTCGACAACGCGCCCCGATAGACCGGGTTTACTCACCACGTGCGGGATGCCATTTACGTCGAACACAACTTCGTCACCCCCTAGAATTCTGTCAGCTTCCGCCAGCACAACGGCGGTGGTACCAGCGGCGAACAGTGTTTTGCCAGGGTTGCGTTCCAAGAATCGGCCCATGAATGCGACCATGGCATGGGCATCGTTATGCAGCAGTTTTAGCACGCCGACTTTTTCAGCGGTTGGCAATTTAGCGATGTCGTCGGCATGTTTGGCTAACAAAATCGCTTGCTCGCGAGTGAGGCGTTCGGCCAGTTCCATGGCATCGTTGCCGAGCGATCGAACGAGTCCTGTGCCTACGCCGGGATGAGTGAGTTCTGTGCGAAGCGCGCGTGTGCCATACGTTGCGATATTCTCTCCCAAAGCTGGCCCCGTCGAGCTTGCCAGCCGCTGCAATGCCGCCTTAGCCGACTCTTCAGGGATCTCGTTGAGGCAACGCAAAACAGGCCCGACGCGTTCTACCTGCTGCAACGCGCGCACGGTTTCTGGCCCAAACTTGCCAGCGGCGGCAGCAACTTGCTGAACGATTTCTTCGCCACCTTCGACAATTGCCTTCTGAGCCAATTGCCGCACCGCTGCTTCACCTCCATACTCGGCCAGCTCTTGCGAAACTTCCTTGACGGATGATTTGCCGAAGTAGTTTGTCAAAGATTTCAATACGGCTTCGCCGGTTTCGCGAGCAGCGGAAATTTGCGCCGGTGAGCAATTAACGGGAATCGCTAATATCGCTGCGCAACTAACGATTGCGGCAATCAAACGCATATTCATAATGTACTTTCTCCAATCAGCTTGCGGGACAAGACTTCCCGCTGTGCACGATTAAAATCTTCGACCAGTCGTTCCAAATCCGCTTCTAGGCCAGTTTGATCTTGCGTCCCACGCAGTATGGCGCTTTCTAGCCGAAATAAATATAACTGCAATTCCGACTTCAGTTGCTCTCGAAATCTATCCGTCATCCACCAGTCAACGGCGATGCCTACTACTACACCGATCCCTAGACCGATAGCAGTGCCGACGGGACCTCCCAAGGATCCGCCTCCGGCTCCTGCGGCGGCGCTGCCTGTAGTCGCTCCGCCCGCTGCCGCTGCACTGGTCGCGGCCGAAGTGCCGAGCGACGCAACAACCCGAGTAACGATTCCGGCAGCAGCCAGAGTTGCGACTTCACTTGAGACCAATGTGGCAAGTCCTTGGTAAACACTGTCCGTCGCGCGCCGCGACGCAAAACGATGCAGCAGTTGATTCACCTCGGAGTCAAAATCCAAGTTACTCGGAATCTCTACATCGGGGAACTCAGATTCGGACACCGCCAGTTTGACTTGTGCGAGCAGGTTTGCTCTGTCGGCGCGCAAGTCGTTACGGAGCGCGACCAATGCTGCTGTGATATCTTCGTTTAGTTTGCCTTCGCTAAAAATGTGCTTTTCGAATTTTGCCTGCACGTATTTTTTCACGCGATCATCTTCGCGCCACCAATCGGCTGGCATGCGGCGGAGAATTCCCAGGCGTGTCCAAGTGGAAGTGATGTCGTCCACAAAAACGCCGACGTTTTGCCGATAAGCGGCAAACTGCTCGTGAACTCTTTTGGAACAACGCTCGGCAGACTGTCGGTTTCCTTCTCCACATTGATTCAGCAACGGTTGCACGTGGTCGTTGAACATACTCTGCCGATCCAACGTCAACGGTTGAACCGGAGGTGCGTGGATTTCGGGCACTGGCGGGCTTTCAGGCTTGGTAAATTGCCACCACGCCAGTCCCGTTAACAGCAACAGTCCGATAGGCATGCCTATCGCAGCCATGCGCGTGGTCAAGCGGCGATGATTCATTGTTCACCATCGCCTGCCAGTAGGCGGAGTGCAGGTCCGCTCATCATGTCTGGCGTTCCCTTAGATTGGTTCATGGATTTTTTCGAGCGATTGAATGCGCGCGGAACAAACGCTATCTCTTGCCGGGGGCGAACGCCTTCCGGCTGATAAAAGATGCTCATTTCACAGAATCGTGCACATTACCCACCGTGATTCTGGCCGTCCGCTGGACGGCTGTCAACTTCCACGTTCGCAGGCGATTGAGATGCCATTTTATCTCGCCGCGACTTGCGCATTGAATCCTTCATACTGACGAAATCCGAAAGTAAGAAAATTACCGTCGAAAATGCTGTGATGACTTCCATGAGCATCACCATTTTAGCCGCCATGTATGCGGGCGTAATGTCGCCGTAACCGAAAAATGAAAAGTTCAGGACGCTGAAATAGAAGCATTCGAACAGCAGAGAAAACCCTGTCAGACTGGGGTCAATCCCCGAAATGCTCGCCTGGTCCAATCGGCTCAAACAGTAAAAATCAATTGCAAATGACAGCGTAACTTCAGTCATGTTGTACGCCATCAGAATCAGGAATCGATGGTATGGAAGGTCGAGAGCGGCAGCTTCAAGCAAATGCCACAGAGATTCACAAAAGTAGTAGCCCGTTTTGAACATTGCTACGCCAACAACTACCCAAATCAATGTCGGCGCACTCACGAAGCTCATCTGATGCAGAGTCAGGATGCCATAGGCGACTCCGACTATGAATACGATCTCCAATACCTCGCGCAGCTTCAACAAACGGGGGCTCTCCATTTCGAAATTCTCTTTTTGCCTGAATTTTTCTCAGACCGTTGGAACATAATGCATGGCAAAAAAATTAGAGATTTGTTGCAACTAATTTTTTGGAGTAGCGGACGCCGTCAAGTCTTTCGCGCAGCGCGGGTTAACATAGCGATGTCGAAAGTACTTCATCGAAATGCTTGACGCATTCCTCTACTGAGATCGACAATAAGCTAAGGCTTGCGCAGTACCAGCACAACTGGGGCCATTGCTCCGGCTGCTCTTCCACTGTCACCGGATGGAACTATCCATAATGGAGTTAACGGAGCGCTCTTTTCGCCCGAGGTTCCTAACTCAGCCAGAATGGTATCTGCTTGCTCGCGATTAGTGAATAAAATCGTGGCGAACATGCTAACCGGTGTGTTCTGTTTGTCGGCAACATTTTTTCCGGCCTTTGTCGCGGAAATACGCAGGAGTTGTTTTTGGCTGATCCGTTTTTCCAGTTTGGCTGCATGGGCTGGTGATGACGCGTCGACAGTCACCAGTGCTAATAAATATTCGATCGCGACCGGCTTGGTTGCATTATTGATTGTCTCGAGCTCGCCTACCGCAAGATAGCGAATGACTTGCTGGAAAGTACTGGCAACGTCAGCTTCCGGCCAAGCTCTGGAGCGAATTACGTCGACTTCGACGGGATAATCGACACTGAGCGAAAGTTGCAAAGTTTCTTTCTCGACTCCTAAATGCAACTTGGCACCGACGTCAACTTTGTCCGTGTTCTCTTTGATTTCAGCCAGCGCTCTTTCCTGTCGTACACCGCTCATCTTTGGTGTTGGTCCAGCAGCAGCTATACCCGGCATGGACATGCCTGCCCTTTCCGCAGATCCACTAGCGGACATGCCGGCTTTTTCTGCAACTGCACTAGCGGGAGCCGGAGAAGGAGCAGCACTCGCCAGCGCGGGCAAAGGAGGCATGCCAGGCTGAGTTTGAACAGTAGCGTCCAAGCTGGACGCACCAACCGAAATATCTGCAGCTACGGCGGTCGATTTCCCATCGGAAAGTGCGATTTCGTTGGTCTTCGGCAAATCGTCGATTTTCTTGGTCGCTTGCGATTCAGATTCCGTGTTGAAGCGCAACATAGATTTGCGAGAAACTTGAGGTTGAGGTGGCGCCGGGTTCTGGGCTCGCTGCAGTAACCTGGATGGATCCGATGGGGCTTGCTGAATCAACACGTTATTGGCTTCCTGCCCCGCGGCAAAGCTGCGAGCCAAGTCCGCACTTTCAGCCTGTGCAGGCAATTCGTTGTTGTTGGCCGCGAACGCGGTCTGAGTCTCGACTAGAGGCTCGCTCGGCGGAGCAATCGACTGCGGAGCCGCCAGATGTTCAGTCGCGAAATCTGCTTTGCGCGATTCAACCGCCCGATTGGAAGTGTTTAATGATAAGTAGCCCGAAGAAAGGTCATTGAACCTGGTCCAGAAAAATCCCGCAGCAATCAGCAGACAGGCAGCGGTTGCGAATATGGTCGTCCACCGGCGCCAAGGGCGAGACGGTCGACTACGTTGGCCCAGCCCCCGACGTGCTTCAGTCACCTCGATTACGGGCGCAACTTCTGGTACCTCGGGTTTGGGCTCTTCCAGCCGTGGCGCCATCGCTGGGTCGATCGTGAATTTTAGGTCGCTGCCAGACCACCTTTGGAGCGTACCAATCATGCGGCGAACTTCTTTGAGTTCCTCGAACGTGCGTCCCGCGGCAGGATCATCCTCCAATCGCTTGCGGACGATGCGCAATTGTTCTTCGTCCAACTCACCGTCGAGATATGCGGTCAGCCATTCTTCTTGGTATTCGCGCTGGTGTGTCATAGTTGCGCCTCGAACCGTCCGATACGGTGCTCGAGAATATCTTTCAACTCTAAACGAGCGCGGTGCAAACGGCTGCGCACCGTTCCGACCGGAATTTCCAGCACCTGGGCAATCGCTTCGTAATCCAACCCATCAAAATCTCGCATCAACAGTACCGTTCGCTTTTCCTCATCCAACAATGCAATCGCGGCTTGTACGCATTGTTGCATTTCAGTTCGTTCAAGTTCTTTTTCCACGTTGGCGTACAAACCGACTGAATTGGATGCTGCCTCGAATCCTTCGCGTTTGGATTGGTTTTCCAACCTCTTGCGGCGCCGGTCGCTAGCCAGCAGATTCATGGCGATGCGGCACAGCCACGTATAAAACTGTGCCTGACCAGCATACAAATGCAGTTTGTTAAATGCGCGTGCAAATGCCTCTTGTGCTAGATCTTCAGCTTCGTCGCGGGAACCACAGGCGTGCGCCAGCAACCCCAGCAGCCTGCGCTGATGCCGTGTTACGAGCACTTCGAAGGCGGCGAGATTACCTGACAGTACTTGGTCGATCGCTTGTTGATCTTCGTTCACTATCTGCCAACTACCAACGGGGAAAGACGCCAACCATTGCGAAAGAGTTCCAGTTTCTTTCCATTACTTCTACGGATGTGCAGCACAACACACATTGGTTGATCGCGACAATGGCTCGAATGCGATCCATAGTATAGACCATCAATATCGCGACTGCCTAGCTTGCCAAACCTGCGCGGTCAGTACGCGATTTTGCACCCCCCGTCAATACAAGCCCGATGCGCGAGCGAGTGCGTTAATCCTGGCTCGCACTCGCTGGCGCGTCGGTCTTGTATTGGCCTTAGCTTACGTCGACAACAGCTTTAATGACGCGATTTTCGGGTTTCAACCATTCGGGAAAGGCGTCGATCATGGTGTCGAACTGCGCATGGTGAGTGATCCAAGGGAGCGTATCGATGTCGCGACGCTCGATCAGTTCGATAATCCGTTTAAAGTCGCCAGCCAAAGCGTTGCGACTGGCGAGAATGGTCAGCTCGCGTCGGTGCATAATTGGCGCGTGCGGAAAACTGACCAACTGTTGCGTGATGCCAACGTAGACCATACGTCCACGAAACGCGCAAAAGGCCAGCGATTCTCCCATGCTGACGTTGCTGCCGGTTGCATCGATTACGACGTCCGCCAATTGCCCCGATGTTAGTTCTTGCAAGCGCTCATTCGCAGTCTGCAGGCCATTCGGTTGCAGTTCAATCGTATCGGGAATTTTCATGGCCGAGCGCACGAATTCTAATCGAGCTGCGTTCATATCCATCACTATGGTACGGGCACCACTCAAACGCACGAATTCGATTGTTGACAGGCCGATTGGTCCAGCACCGATTACCAACACATTTTCTCCCGCTTGGGATTGGCTTCGCTGGACTGCGTGGCAGCCAATCGCCAGTGTCTCTACCAGAGCAAGTTGGTCGAACGTCAAGCTGTTTGACGGATGCACTTTGCGGGCCGGCAGAATCATCCGCTCGGTCATCCCGCCATCACACATTACGCCCAGCGTTTTGTGGCTCTCGCAACAGTTCGTATGACCTCGCCGGCACGAGTAACAGAGTTGACAATTGATATAGGGCTCCACGCAACACCGATCTCCTGGCACGACATGGGAAACTGCCGAGCCAACAGCCAGGATCTCGACCCCGAGTTCATGCCCAGGAATACGTGGATAACTGAAATAGGGCATCTTTCCCAAATAGCCGCCGAAATCGGTCCCACAAATTCCAATGCGATGGATCCGGACCAGGACCTCGTCAGGACCTGGCGCGTTGGGTTCGGGAATCTCGATGACTCGAAACGACTTGGGGGCGTCCAGTGAGATTGCTTTCATAACTCTTATAGAATCCTGCTGTTGGCGAGGTTGATTTTCTGACTTGGCTAGATTTATCCCAGGACTTGAATTTGAAAAAGGGGTAATGAGCTAGCGAAGAAAGATTGCGCAGTCTGAGCAAAAAACTCTACTCAGCATTTTTCCGGGAGTCCCCGAGTTTTGTTAATCTGCATCGACTTTGCGTTCGATAACGATTATAGCTGTCGAAGAGCATTGAATTTGATTCAAGGTTGCCAATACCACAGGCAGGAAGTCATGTCGAGGATGGCAAAGGAAGGGTGGGAGCAAGCCTCGCCGTCGTTGGTCAAACGCGCTATTTGGTGCGGTACGGTATTCTCGTTGGCATCCTTGGTTGCATTATTAAATTTTCTTCCTCCGATCGATATTCATTTTCGGGTGCGCGCTCAAGTAATTGCTTCACCTCAACGCATTGACGCACTGCGCGAGAAACTGCGGAACGATCTCCATTCGATTCGTGACGGTCGATACGCGGAAACACAGCTTTTTGCGGTACAAGTTCTTGAGGACGGCTCCATTCCGCCCAATGATTCGCAACCTCGCCGAAACATCCTCAAGCTTGCCGAAGTTGATACTCGCTGGAATGCTCGTGCGACGACCGGCCAAGTTCGCCAATGGTTAGAGGCCATCACGCAAGTACGGACCAACGTTTTGCACGATAGCCAGGTGCTGAAGGACGAGCGATTTGCGCGATGGAAGTCGCAGGTCTCGAAACACTACTTGGATCACTTCAATTACACACGAATTCCTTCCGAGAACCAGGCAGAAGTCGTAGCCAGCTCAGACAAGTTGCCCGGCCAAGAGCAAATACAAACATCTGGGCCTATGCGCTTTGCATCGACCATTCGGCCAGCTCAAGAGAATTCGGAGAACTCGCCGCGCGATAGTGAAGTTAATGCAAACCTGAACGAACTGCAGCTCCAAGACGACTATGAAGCAGCTCAACAGCAGCTTGGAGAATCAATGCAAGCTCGCAAGAAATTCGAGGAGCAGATGACTGGTGTGCTCGCCATTTCAGGTTCGCCGCGCATCCGCGCTCTTGCCGGATATTTCCCGATTTGGCTGGCTTGGGGCAGCCTAACGTTTGCAGTCGCGATCGGATTGGCGAGCGGTTGGATTCAGTTTCGATTGCAGTCCGGAGGCGCTTACGAACCTAAGTATGTGGCAGAATTGCTAGCAGTCGATGGCCTGCCCTGTGTCGACCGAGTTGTCGTGGGCATCGACCAGCGCTATGGAATTGACTGGATGGAGACCAGCGGCCTTACCGCTGCTTGGATTAGCCGAAGATTTTCCTGCGCACTGACAGCAATCGGTGAATGGTCAGTTCTTTTTTGGTGTTTAGTCATTGCCTTACGTTTGGTATTTGATCCCTTGTGGCGTTCGATATTTTTGAGCAGTCCTTTGGCAGGATTGGGACGATTGTTGATCGGGTTACCCTAACCGACGCAAGACAAATTTCGCAGTGTTGAAATTTTGAAAGCGATATCGAGCGAACGCTTTCTCCAACTTTTAGAGAAACTTGGTTGCTATGTACGAAGCCATCTTTCAATCAGCAGATCGTCCATTTCGGGCTACTCCCGACGCACGATTTTATTACCCATTTGATTCGATCGAGCAGGCTCGTCAGACGCTGCTGCGAGTCGTTCGGCGCGCCGAGGGACCAGCGCTGGTGATGGGCGCATCGGGACTTGGCAAGACCATGCTGGCGCAGATTCTTGCGCGCGATCTGAGCGATTTATTTGATGTGATCAAGTTACACGCGACCAGTTTGTGCAGTCGGCGGGCGCTGTTGCAAAACATTTTGTTTGAACTGCGTTTGCCGTACCGCGAATTAACCGAAGGTGAACTACGATTGTCGTTGTTAGATCGCATGGAGAGGTCGCCCGATTGCGCTCCCAAAGGGTTGTTGTTGATCGTCGATGAAGCGCACACTTTGCCAATCAAGTTGCTGGAAGAACTGCGGTTGATCTCTAATTTTGCCCGCGATGGCGAACCTCGCGCTCGGTTGGTCCTGATCGGTGGCTTGCAATTGGAAGAAACATTTGCGCGGCCTCAGTTGGATTCGTTCAACCAACGTCTGGCCGCTCGATGTTACCTACAACCGATGAATCGGCAACAAACTCAAGCCTTTGTAGCTCACCAGTTGCGGTGTATCGGTACGGAACCGCAAGACTTAATCACGCGCGACGCACTGGATGCAGTCTATTCGGCCAGTGAGGGCATTCCTCGAATCGCAAACCAAGTGATGGATCATGCTTTGGTGCTGGCGATCACCAGCGGTCAATGTCCAATTTCAGTTTCCCTCATTGAAGAAGCTTGGGCGGATCTGCAACAATTGCCTGCACCATGGCACGGCTCGATCGACAGCCAAAACACGGCACCCGTCGAATTCGCAGCAATGGATGATGACGAAGAGGAACAAACTTTGTCGGCTCAGTTGCCATCAGCGTCTTATGGCGACTTTGGCGGTACGGTAGATATTTCGGTAGATTCGGTTTTGGTGGAGCTTCCGACCGCGACGCAAAGCACCGAACAACCGAGTTATTTTGCCGATTTTGGCAGCATACGCGCGCACGACAATAACGCCCCGCTGACAATTACCTTTCCCGATGAAGCTAGTTTGGATCAATGCGCGGATACCGCGTGCTCCAGTGTTGACGATGTCGCGGAATTGATTGAAATCTCACCAGAATCAGCCCCCAACTACTTCGTAGCTGAAGGTCTAACCGACAACTGCGCAGCCTTAGAAATCGCCTCGGACGCCGACAGTGACCGCAATATGCTGGTGTTTGAAGAGGAACCCGAAGTCGATCTTGGAAGTCTGTTTACAAACGCTCAAAGTGACATCGATCACTGGAATGGTTCATCCCAGCAAGTGGAACTCACTTTAAGCGCAGTCGATTACCAGTTGCCACTCACTGTAACCGAAATTCCAGAGACAATTCAGCTCTCAACCCCTCAATTGCGAGCTACGACACTGTTTGGCGAGGATTTTGATGAAGAATTCGAGATCATTTCACAATCAAGCCAAGTATGGTCGCGGCCGACGTCCCCTATTGGATTGGACGGCGACCTCGATGCGCAATGGGGCAATCAACAGCCTCCGGTTAACTCGGACGATCGAGAGAATGAAGCCGTTGAACAGCTTGCAGCTATGGAAGATAGTTTGCAACATTTGCAAGTGGACGAGCCGATCGCTCCACAAGGCTTTACGCCAGCGGAGTCGACCGCCGACATTCAGCCTGAACAACAGTCATGGCAAGTGGATACCGCGCTGACGTCCGCCAACATGGAAACGGCGCTTCACGAAGAAATAGAGGACTTGATTTCGCAGCTCAATTTCTCCGCGTTCTCGGTCGATCCAGTAAGCGTTGAACGAATCTCCGTGGACTACTCGCGCGATGCCGCGCCCGCTGCCGGTGTTCCCGTGGAGGACTCAATCGAGCAAGAGCCCGCGATTTACTCGCTCAGTCAAGATCCGCAGGACGACCTGGAAAGTTCCTTGGACGACGACCGCGAAATGTTGGTCGTCGAAGATGATATTCCCTTGAGCATGAAACTGGCCAACGTTCCTAATACAACCCTGCGCAGCGAAGCCCAATCGTACAGTCGTTTGTTCACCAAACTGCGATCGTGAGTGAGACTTGTGATTTGTGCTTTGTGATCTGAAGTCTGCCAACTGAAACCTGCAACCGGAAGCCTGAAGCCTGGATATGACGATGGAACGACGCGGATCGGATGGAAAATTGCTTCGCTTGTGGGCGAGCTCCGTAACCGAGCAAGCTATGAGAGCGATCAATTTTACCGTGGGGTTAACCAGCGGCAGTCGCGAGAGCATCGATCGACGAGTGATCGACCGAATGACACAGTCGGCGGCCGGTCGCATAGACGAACCTCTGCTGCTGGTTCGCCTGATGGTCACAGAATCATCGGCAGAACGAGCGTTGATGTTCACCCAAGGCTTTCCTTATGAAACGCCACCCTTGAAGCGATCTGCACTTGGAAACTGGAATGAGGTCTCGTTGGCTCTGCCAGTCGGTGGCAGCGCGCCGACGACTTTGCAATCGCTGCCCAAATGGCTCGCTGGTTGGAAACGAAATCATCGCCTGATCCTGGTGGATCTCGGGCCCATGCACCAAGTGCCATCGCGCACGATTGGCCGTTACTGCGACAGTTGCTATCTCGTGCTCGGCCCGGTTTCTTGCGCGAGCCATGCATGGATTATGCGAGAAATTGCAATCCTCGACCATTGCGGCGTATCGCTGGTTGGAACTATTTTGGCGTCGGATGGGGATCTTGGGACCTCGACTGAGGCTACGACACCTGCGCCTCAACCGATCGCTGCGTGAGGAAATAACGGGACTATGACGAACTACTTGGTGACTGGTGGTGCGGGCTTTATCGGTTCGCATATCGCCACGCGACTGGTCGAAATGGGAGGAACCGTTCGAGTCCTTGACAATCTCTGCGCAGGCTTTCGACACAATCTGGAACACGTCGAACATCACATCGAATTCATCGAAGGTGATGTGGCCGACGAAGCGGTCGTCGACAAAGCGATGCGCGGCATCGAAATCGTCTTTCATCAAGCGGCCCTAGCATCGGTGCCGATGAGCCTCAACAATCCGCTAGCAACTCATCGAGCGTGCGTTACGGGAACCGTTACCGTACTCAATGCAGCGGTCAAAGCGGGAGTACGGCGTCTGCTCTACGCGGCCAGCAGCAGCGCTTACGGCGACCGTCCCTATTCTGCCAAACGAGAATCGGACCTGCCGCAAGTGCTCAGCCCATATGCCGCGGCCAAGTTGGCAGGCGAGTTCTACCTCGAGGCGTTCTATCGAAGCTTTGGACTTGAGACAGTTGGCCTGAGGTACTTCAACGTCTTCGGACCGAGGCAGGACCCGAACAGCCCTTACTCCGCAGTGATACCTCTGTTCGTTACGCGATTGCTTAGCGGTCAGCGGCCGGTCGTCTATGGTGACGGCGGCCAATCGCGAGATTTCACTTTCGTGGAAAACGTGGTCGAAGGTAATATCTTGGCCAGTCAAGCGAGCAATGTCGCGGGCCGGATTTTCAATATGGCCGACGGGCGCCAAACCACTTTGCTGCAACTGCTGCATATTCTAGGGGAATTGCTGGAAGTCGATATCGAGCCAGATTTTCAACCAGCTCGAGTTGGCGACGTACGCGAGAGCTTGGCGGATATCTCGCTCGCCCGCCATTTTCTAGCCTATGAGCCCAAGACCAACCTTGAAGAAGGGCTCCGCAGAACTATCGACTATTACAAGTCGTCTGCCAAAGCTTCGCTAGCAATGTAAACGATCGTCAGTACCGCTGCCGGCGACCAACTTGGGCGCGACTCGCGGGAAGCCGTTCCGCCCCGCCAGATCGTTTGAAGCATTTGCTTGACGGTACGGCGAAACGCATACAATATTTGAAAGGAGAAAAGCTATGGCCATCCTGTTCCGTTCAATGTTCATGAAGGACGATTCCATGCTCGCTGGAATGTCGATCCTCATAAAACTTAAAACTTAAAACTTAGAACGCCTCAATAATCATTCAAGCAACGAGACATGTTGTATTGATCGGAGGAGCCAGCGATGGCGGTTTTCGATTTCCTCTGGACGGACGACATCATCGAGCACATTGAAGAGCATGGCGTCTCGCAGGACGATTTCGAATTTTGTGGTATGTAATCCAACGAGCAAAGGCTTAAGTCGATCATCTGGATTGCCTTGCGCTTGGGGATACACTGAGGATGATCGATACGTAATCGCGATCTACGAAGAACTGGATGATTTCACGATTTTGCCTGTTACCGCCTACGAAGTTCCCGAACCAAGCTGAGGTAATAAATGTCGACTCCTAACGCTCGGAGAATTATGCGTGTGCTGACCAGCGAAGAACAGGATCGCCTTCGAAGACGACGTGGCGAAATTGCCACCGAGCTTCCAGACCTGATAGCCAAGGACCGCATGCGACACGAGGCGCGGTCTGAGCCAACACTAAGTGGAGAACTGCGACGCGCCGTCCATCGCAGTACCTTATCCTTAACCACTATTTCTCAACAGGCCGGAATTCAGCCGCAAATTCTCGACGAATTTCTAACTGGCGAACGCACATTACGATCGGACGTAGTCGACCGGCTTGCAGCGACTCTTGGATTTGTTTTGCATTCAGAAGAACAATAGAACCCCTCAATCAAAATACTCGCGCAATTTACCCAACCTCCATCTCAAAACGCCAGATCAACTCGCAAACCCTGTCCAGCACCCAAGCCGTTTCGCACCGCCAGATCGATCTAGCTGTGAAATCGCCAGAATGCGTAGAATCGCAGGCGAACTTCGGGCATGGATCACGTGACGTGGGATAAGCTTCCAGCTTGTCAATCGATATTTGGAGCATTGACAAGCTAGAAGCTTATCCCACGTCATATGAACCATGCCACAAATGCGTTTGCGAACAAGTCATGAAACAAAGGAGTTTCAGCGATGAAACGTGGCATGCAGACTGACCGGCTTGATTCTCTAGATGCCCCCAATCGCAAAAGTCGCAAACGACGAGTTCCGATCCTACTAATCTTGTTGTTGCTATTTGCGGTTACTGTGGCTGCCTTGCCGAGATTGTTAGTGAATCGTTCGGTCGTTTTAGCGGCCGTGGAACGTTTCGGTGGCTTGAAGCCTTTGCAAGTGGATTTCACTGGAGTGCGCGCAGGATGGTTCGCGCCCGCGGCGCTGACTGGGTTGAAGATAGCGGACGAGAACGGAGTGGTCTTAGTTGAAATCGGTTCGATCGACAGTGAAAAAGGATTGCTGTCATGGATCACCTCCGGCAACGACCTGGGAACGATCCGATTGCGCGACGTCGTGATGGATATCGAATCTCACGCCGGTTCGACCAACATTGAACGCGCTCTTGAGCATTTGATCACCGCGACGCCTACTGAGCAACCGACTGACACGACGCAGGTGAGATCGGCAACAACTGTTACGGGCAAAATTGAAATAGCTGCCGGAAAAATTCGTTTGCGAGACCGAGGGAATGTTCATCCTTGGCTGCTGGCAGTTGAAAAACTATCGATCGATATTCCTCGATCTGGCCAACTTGTAGGCCCCATTCAGTTGCAAGCCATGGTCCACTCGCTCAAGCCCGGAGATAATCAAGCGGGAGCTGTCACTGCAGAGATCTCCCAGACAGATTTGGATGGCGGCTCGGGGCTGGCGCTGCGGGCGGCTGTGAATATGTTCCCACTTGCGGTCTGGCAAGCGCTGAGCCCGCGCCTGCCCGATGTACCGATTGGTGGTCTGAACGGAAGTCTGTCTGGGCAAGTGGCCGGATCTTATCTGGATTTACATCATTGGAGTATCGAGCTGCCTCGCGTATTGGGCCGCGAAATGCATTTGGACGCACCAGACTTTTTAGGTGAACAACCATTGCAGTTGGCTGAATTGGCACTCGCCGGGCGATGTAGTTTCAACGGCAAACAAGTGGCTCTCAGCAAAGTTCAATTGTCATGCGATGCTGGATCTGTAAATGCTGATGGTCAATTGCCATGGCCGCTGACGTTGCCGTCCGTGGCCCAGCCATGGCTTGCAGATGCTGTAATTGATGCGTCGGGCTCGCTGGACGTGGCACGACTAGTTGCCGCAGCGCCGACGCTGGTACCGATGAAGGCTGGGACAAAACTCCAATCTGGAAACGCAACTTTCCATTTGGTCCAGAACTTTGCTGAAGCCAGCCAACCGCGCTGTCAAGTTGAGTTACAACTTGCGGGCCTTGCGGCTGTTGCCGCCGGGCAACATTTGAAATGGGATGAACCCTTGAAAATGAATGCCAGTGCGGGACCGCAACCCAACGGCGCGATCCAGTTCACTAGCCAAATCGTTTCGGAATTCTGCGACGTTTCCGGTTCCGGCAACGCTCAACAGGGTAGCTTTGCGGGCAAAGTCAATCTTGATCGTTTGCAACAGAGAGTTGCTCAGTGGATCGAACTGCCGATCAAAGCGATGTCCGGTGCAGCGGACATGAATATTGTTTGGAATCAGTCGCCGCAGAGTATTGTCAAACTGAACGGCAAGTTTACGACGACTCCATTGGCCGTGACGATGTCGTCTGGAGGCGAATTGCGCGAGCCTGCTTGGAACGGTGCGATCGACGCGACCGCGCGCATTGTCGGTGCGCAATTAAAACAGTTAGAGAACGGGCGCATCGATTTGAAATCCGAGCAAGAGGCTCTGCAGTTTGAGTTGCTGGAGCCCTTCGTGCTGGCCTCATCAAACAACTCGGCCAGCCCAGCGACTGCGGCAGGCTTCAAAGTAACTTTGCGTGGCGATATCGCAAATTGGCAGCGTCGCGCAGCGGTGTTTCAGTTCACGGTACCCGATACCCGAATCGCCGGAAACGTCGAACTGCAAACCGGCGGCCGATTCGATCTGGCGCATCTTGAACTGAGTGACGCGACTTGGAAATTCGAACCGTTCGAAGTTGCCACTTCGACGATGACTCTCGCAGAATCTCAACTAGTGGGAACGTTCAAGGGACGCGTCGATACGGCCGATTTGACTCGCCTGGCGGTTGAGAAACTGGAGGTGCGCGCAACAGCATTTTCGCTGGGCGCTGCCGATTCCCCAGCCAGCAATCCCAAAGACGGACGAATCGGACGAGCCGCTTTTTTGGTCGACCTGGCGCGACTGATGAATAATGTGCGCGAGGGAACGCTACCCAATGCGATCGCGCGATCCAGTACTGCCAAGTCGTCCAACGGACTGTCGCTGGTCAGTGCGCCGACTCAAACTCGGTTGGCGCTGGCGGGCCGAATGCAAGGTGAATTGGCGTGGCAAATCAACAGTCAGGAAGCGGTGTTCAATCTGAAAACTAGTGGCGAGAACATCGAAGCACTCAGTCAGAGCACCCGCTCGCTGGGCACCACGGCTCCCACACAGCCATTGTGGCGCGAACCCAGTATCGTTGCAAGTGTCGACGGTCGGTGGCTAATTTCCGCGAACTCGTTGCAGGTTCCGAAGTTGGATTTACAGGTTCCTTGGTTTCATTTCTTGGGGAACATGGACTACACGCCTGCAACCGACTCTCAGTCGGCGACGCTCAAGGGCCAGTGTTTGTACGACGCAGCGCAGGTTGCTCAGAAATTGCACCCGTGGATTGGCGACCACGTGCAACTGGTCGGAAAAAAGACGGTTCCGGTGGATGTGAAATGGACGGCCAAGACGGGGCAAAGGGAAAGCTCACTGGCTGGGTTGCAAGCAGCAACGCGCATCGGTTGGGACCAAGCTCGCGTGGTTGGCATCCAAGTAGGAACGGCCGATGTGCCGGTTAGTATTACCAATGGCCGGTTGGCGACCGCTGCGGAGATTCCTGTCAGCGGCGGAGTGCTGCGCTGGGACGTGACGGGCGATTTAGCTAGCGACGAAATGCTGATCGTACAGAAACCGATGACAGTTTTGGACAACGTAGCCATCACGCCGGAAATGTGTGAGAGTTGGCTGAAATATGTAGCGCCGTTGGTGGCGCAGGCAACCGCTGTCGAAGGCCGCTTGAGCATGAAACTCAATGAAGCCACGCTGAATCCCATGAATCCGCGTTCACAATTAGTGGACGGTCAATTGATAATGCACAATGCCGAAGTTGGTCCGGGGCCGCTATCAAACCAGATCATTGGATTGGTACAACAAGTGAACGCAATCCGCAAGCAAGACTTTTCTCAGGTTGTCGGCAATCAGAAATCTTGGCTCAAGATGCCGGAACAGAATATTAGTTTCCGCATGGAAAATGGTCAGGTGGCTCATAAGCACTTGAATGTTCACATCGGCGATGCCAACATTAGTACCTCTGGAGCGGTTGACATCGATGGTCGTATGGATTTAATGGCAGAGATGCCGATTCCGGACGACTGGGTCGCAAAATCTCCATTTCTCGCGTCGTTGCGAGGCAAATCGCTGCAATTTCCTGTGCGCGGTACTCTCACGGGTCCGCAACTGGATACTCAGTTGCTAACGCAGATCGGGCGCGATACAGTACAGCAAGCCGCTCAAGGATTGATACAGCGAGAATTACAGCGAGGGTTGGGAAAATTATTCGGAGCGCCGCCGGCGCCGCAGGGTACACCGAATCAATGAAGTTGCACTGTTTGGGAACAACTGGCTATCATCCATGCCAATCCCAGCATACTGCTTGTTATTATTTGCCTGAATACGGCATCGTGCTGGACGCAGGTACCGGTGCTTTTCGCTTGACTGAACACTTGCTGAACGAGCCCCGCCAGTCGCTCGATATTTTCCTTTCGCATTCGCATTTGGACCATGTCTTCGGCCTGACTTTTTTGCTCGATACTCTAGCGATCACGTCCCTGAAGCGAGTTCGCGTGTTCGGCGAATCGCAAAAATTGGCTGCCATCCGGGAACATTTGTTTTCGGATTCACTATTCCCGGTGTTACCGCCATTCGAATTCTGCCCGCTGGACGCAGTGCCTGGGGAAATGACATTGGAAAACGAGGTACGAATCGAATGGTTCGCGCTGGAACATCCAGGCGGTTGCTTGGGATTCCGTTTGACGACTCCCGACGGCAAATCGTTGGCTTATGTTACCGACACAATCGCGCATCCGAATGCGGCCTATGTCCAGCACATTCGTGGAGTCGATCTGCTGTTGCACGAATGTTACTTTACCGATGCACAGCAAGAATTCGCCATGAAAACCGGCCACAGTTGGTTCTCTGCGGTCTGTCAAGTAATCGACCAAGCGTCACCCAAACTCGCTTACCTCATTCATGTCAGTCCCATTGCCGAACTGACGGGCAGCGCATTCGGATTCACAGAGCCACAGCGCGCCAAGATTCGGATCGCACGAGACATGGACTGTATCACGGTCTAGGTAATCGGACCTGGGCTACTGTTGAGACTCGTTCCGGCGAGGAACAAAGAGCTGAATGCGATTCATTGATCACATGCCATTCACGGGAGTGAACGTGCCTCCGTTGGCAAGTGCAATCGATTGCAGAGTGCCGCGTCCGTCGAGGCTGAATAGGTGAATAGTGTGAATCGGAATTTGCGCATGCTCGGGTGTCGGTTGATTGTGCTGCAATAGCTGGAACGCCGTATCGTCCTGCAATTCTCCATCGGACAGAAAGAAGATCGCATCGGGTTTCATTCTCAGCGCGTGCAACATCGCGCGTGCCGGGCGCGTGCCGCGGCTTAGGACTTTGTTCTTAAGCCAACGCTTGACTTTGGTGATGGTCGCTGGACTGTTGCGATAGAAACTGATGTCGCTCGGTTGCCTGGCAAAAAGGAAGCCAGGGCGCAGGTCGAATGAGATAATAAAGAACTCTTGGTCCGGAGTTAGCCGGTTTAAACTCTCGATCAACTGGTTGCACGCATAAACCCAGCGCTGGCCCGACATGCTGGTGGAACTGTCCAGCACGTATACGAATCGTTGGCCTTTGGCGTACGCGCCCATGAAAGCCACACCCGCGCGTCTACTGACGTTGGTTTGTTCCGCGGACGAAACGAGAGATGACCTGCCAGAAGCTGAGATTATTGGAAGTGGGTTGGTTTCTAATCGCGCGGTGTTCGCTGTCAACTCGACATCGAAATCGAACTCGTAGTCCAATGAAATACTGGGGGCTTCTGCTGGGAAGGTATCTTGTCCAGTCGGTTCGGTGGTGAGTTCTGGTAATACTTCGACGGCGAAATCGTGCGATGCGCTTATAGCGCCGCACAGCAACATGCCTCGACTAGGCGCGCCCGCCGTGTGCACGCAAGCCGCCAGGACTACGACCAGCCCCAAATGTAGTCCAAAACTCACCAACCATGCAGCAACGTCCGAGGCTCGCGGTTTCCAGAGCCAGGCTCGTTGGCCGCGACTTAATTTCTCGCGAGTAAGACGCATGATTGAATTCTACTCCAACAACTTAGTTGAATTCACGCCGTCGCCTCCCAGCAGGCCTGCGCTGCGATAGACTTCGATTTTGTTCTTCGTATCCTCGATATCCAAATTGCGCATTGTAAGCTGGCCGATGCGGTCGGTGGGCGAAAACTCGCCTTGGCCGCTTTCCATCGTCAAACGTTCAGGTTTGTAGGTCAAATTGGGGCTGCGAGTTTCGAGAATCGAATAGTCATTTCCTCGTCGCAGCTCCAGGACGACTTCACCAGTCACCGCACGTGCTACCCAGCGCTGCAATGTCTCTCGCAACATCATCGACTGAGGATCAAACCAGCGCCCTTCGTAGAGCAGCCTGCCCAGCCGTCGGCCCATGTCGCGATATTGTTCCATCGTCCCTTCGTTGTGAATGCCTGTGATCAAGCGTTCATAAGCAATGAACAATAGCGCCATACCGGGAGCTTCATAGATGCCGCGACTCTTCGCTTCAATGATTCGATTTTCGATTTGATCAGACATGCCCAGTCCATGTCGACCACCGATCGCATTGGCCTCCACTACCAAGTCAACTGCGTTGGAATACGAATTATGGTTGATGGCGACCGGCCAGCCCTCTTCGAAGGAAATGGCGACCGTTTCAGCGCTTACTCGACAATCTTCATTCCAAAATGGGACGCCCATGATCGGCTCCACGATCTTGATACCTCGATCCAGTTGTTCCAGGTCCTTGGCCTCGTGCGTCGCACCCCAGATGTTCGAATCCGTGGAATAAGCTTTTTCCTTCTTCATGTGATATTGCAATCCGTGCCGTTCCAGCAATTCGGACATTTCCTTGCGGCCGCCGAGTTCCTTGTTGAATTGCTCGTCCAGCCAAGGTTTGTAGATCTGCAAATCTGGGTTTGCGATCAAGCCATAGCGATAGAATCGCTCTATGTCATTTCCTTTGTAAGTGCTGCCATCGCCCCAGATATTGATCTGGTCCTCCTTCATGGCTTGAACCAGCATGGTACCGGTAACCGCTCGACCGATCGGCGTGGTATTGAAATAGGGGACACCTGCGGTCGTAATATGGAACGCCCCACACTGCAATGCTGACAGACCTTCATGCACCAACTGCGGCCGGCAATCGATCAAGCGCGCTGCCGAAGCACCGTACTCTAGCGCTCGTTTGGGAATATCTTCGTAGTTGGCTTCGTCAGGCTGACCCAAGTTAGCCGTATAACAATGAGGAAAAGCTCCTTTCTGTTTCATCCACACTACCGCTGCACAGGTATCCAGTCCTCCTGAAAAAGCAATCCCAATATTCTTGCCCACAGGCAACGATCCCAAGATCTTTGACATGAGTGTTAGCGCCTACGATATTCGCTGAGATACAATTGCCATGACACTGTTGTGATTATCTCAAAATTTAGAATTCAAGGCAGGACCGGTCTATTGAAAACTGAAGGTTAACGCTGAGAATTCGTCACGCACGGTGGGTGACGTGGCGTGGTTCAGTAAGACAGTAATTGGGAAAACCCGAGATGAAGCGCGGATTAACACGCGCTGTCGAATGTGCTTCATCGAAACCCTTGACGCGATTCGCTACAATGTCAAACGTAGCAAAGACATCAAATGGAGCGGAGTTTTTCGACGTGAATCTGATGCGTGAATCGTATACGCAGCGGAATGTGTCAAGCATTTCGGAATGCATTTACTCTTTTCCAGCAAAAAATATACTTGGCCGAACGAGCGTAAACTGAAACATGGAAATTATCTTGGCGGCGCCGCGTGGTTTTTGCGCGGGGGTGAACATGGCGATCGAAAGTTTGGACTTGGCAATTCGCAATTTCCAGCCGCCAATCTACGTTTATCACGAAATCGTCCACAACCAATACGTCGTGCGTACGTTTCGTGAAAAGGGAGCGATATTTGTGGACTCGCTCGACGAAGTGCCCGAAGGCTCGACGCTGCTTTTTTCCGCGCATGGAGTTTCGCCGGAAATTCGAGCGCACGCGCGTGCACGCAAGCTATTTGCGATCGATGCCACTTGTCCTCTGGTTACCAAAGTTCACCTTGAGGCGATCAAGTACGCCAAAGGTGGCTACACGATCATTCTCATTGGTCACCAAGGGCACGACGAAGTGATTGGCACTATGGGTGAAGCGCCCCAAGCGATTGTCTTGGTCCAGTCGCGCGAAGATGTAGACCAACTGAATTACCGCCGTGAAACCAAGTTAGCATATCTCACCCAAACTACGCTCAGTGTCGACGACGCCAACCGAATTATCGAGCGAATTCGCGAAAGATTTCCATGGGTGGAGAGCCCTCCCAAAGAAGATATTTGCTATGCGACGCAGAATCGCCAGGAAGCTGTGCATAAATTGACTGAACAAGCCAATATCGTGATTGTGCTTGGAAGTCAAAACAGTAGCAACAGCCAGCGTCTACGCGAGTTGGCCGCTGAGCAAGGCAAGGCTGCCCATTTAATTGATGGACCGCACGACATCGATCGAGCTTGGTTCACTGGCTCGGAATGCGTGCTGATTACCGCTGGAGCAAGTGCACCTGAGTCTGTGGTTCAGGACACCATTCAATTTCTAGTCGACGAATTCGGTGCTACCGTTCGCGAGGCGACGATCCGCAAAGAAGAAGTCCATTTTCCACTGCCCAAACCGCTGCGCCAATTGACACCCTCTGGCTCCGGTGCCTCGTCAATGACCACATCGGCGAAACCAAAGTCCTGACCACAAGCGCCAAAAACCGATTGGAGAGGTTAGGCGTCACTGCGCAACAGAGCATGAAGCTTCTGAATGGTGGACCAGTTTCTGGTAGTACCAGTGCCTCCAAGACCACTCAGTACCGCCACGGCCTTGCTTGCAAGGATGCCGTTTGCGCACCAGATGTAGGCAGCATGTTTGCACACGTGAACCTCTTCTTGACCCCAGTCCGCCCTTGCCGCAGACTCCAATGCCAACAATGACTTCGAGTCAGACGTTAGCGCTACGAGCAGGCGCGAGGGGTCGGCCTGAGAGTTCTTAAGCACATTGTTCGCCACGACATCGGCGATTTCCTTCGCCGACTTAACAATGACCACGCAATCCACGCCCAGCTCGTTGGCTACCGAGCGTTGTATGTTGCGGGCATGCGTCGTTGATGGCTTCGAGTGTGCGCCAAACACGGCGTTGCCGCTATTGAGCAAAGTCTTCACGTCTTTGTAGCCAAGTGACTCAAGCAGCGCCCGCAGGTCGGCCATAGCTACGCGCTTGGCTTTGCCGACGTTAATTCCACGAAGGAGGGCAACGAACCGGGTCATAGGTGACGCCTAACGATCGAGCTGATTGGGCCAATTAGTTCACCATACAATCGCGACCTGTTCGGTGGGCTCGGTCCAGTCATTTAGTTCGGCGGAGTGCCAACGTTGTCAGTTGTAAATTGAACGGCTGTGTGTCGTTTCCGCTGTATGGGACGTTCGGGACCGACAAGGCACATGAAGTCTAAATCGGGGGATTCTGTCGGCAGGCAATTATCTTGGTTTAGCCAGCCGTTGTCGCACTAATTGAGGCAGAAACTTGACTGGTACTGAACCATGATCCAGCACAGCTTCGTGAAAACGTCCGAGATGAAAATCGTCGCCCAGTTCGCGCTGGATGTCTTGTCGCAATCGATAGTGCGCCATGCGACCTACAAAGTAGGTGCTCAACTGCGTCGAACTCTGCTTGGCGCGGACGATTTTTAGGCGTGCTTCGCCTTCGGATTGATAGGCATCTTCCACCAGGAATCTTAATGCCTGATCATCGGTCATGTCGGTGCAGTGCATCTTGTGATCGAGGATCGTATTGGCGACGGCACGCAAATAGAACTTCAATTGATTCAACCGCAGCGCCAATTCGCCATTGCCATAGCCTTGGTCCAGCATCATCTGTTCGGTGTACACGGCCCAGCCTTCGATAAACACACCCGATTGCAACACGCGACGAATGAGCGAGGGTGAACGATTCGAATACTCTAGTTGCACGTAGTGCCCAGGGTAGGCTTCGTGTATGGTCAAGATCTGCAGCATGTGGCGATTGTACTCTTCCAAAAAGCTGCGAATTTTCTCCGAGCCCCATATCGATGGCGGTGGACTGACGGCATAGTAACTCAGGCCATTGGGATCAAGCGGCAATGCGGAGTCGAGATAGGCCAGCGAGTTACCGCGTCGAAATTCGGGCATCTCAATCACTTGGCAGCGGTCGGTTTGAGGCAACCGCAAGATGTCCTTCTCTTTAATGAAAGCCTGGATGGTACTGACCGTGTTTCTGGCATCTACGATCAGAGCCTCGGGCGCGCCATGTTCTTGACTGACGGCATTGGTTACCTCAGCGATTGTGCTGCGGCGGCCGACCATATCATCTGGCGGCAACGGTTTGCTGGGAAAGTAGCGAGACCACAACTGGCGAGCGACAACGTACATGTCGCGCTGAACTCTGACAAATTCTTGCTCAGCTTCGCTCAATGTACGCTCGGCGTCCCAGCCCGCATTGAGAACCAATTCAAGTTTCTTTGAGAACTTCTCTCTGCCAAGCCGCCACAGACCCTTGGCGTTGGGCATGACTTCTTTCTCTAGAAACGTTTGATACTCTTTCAAAGCGACTACGGCAGATTGCGTTGCTTTCTTGAGTTCAGCTAGCTTGGGCGTTGACCCAATGAGATCAAAGATCTCCTTTTCATAGAAATTGATCGCACCTCGATTTTGCAAAATGGCCGTATCCAGTATCGGCTTGGGTGGATTGGCGATAGTTTGCTTGGCCACATTCACAATGCGCGGTATTTGTTCGATCCTTGATAGGGCGTTGGCAACGTTTTTCTCTTTCGGCAACGTCGATTGCACCAACAGTGAGTACACGCTGTCATTGATGTAGTTACCGAAGGTGCGTGGGTCTTCTTCGAATGGCTTGGTGTTCTCGTTCAGCCAAATGTTGCGTTTAAGATCATCGCGCAGAATTTCGAAATCGATCTTGCCATCGCTGGAGAGCGCATCGACAGGGATCTCTTTCAGCAGTCGATCGAGCTGCTTGTACGTATGCTTTAGCCAACTTGCGCGAGCCTCTTTGGAAATATCGTCCAGCAGATGGTCGAAGCGATGATCTCCCAACATGGTTGCTTCCAGTGGCCGCATCTGAAAGGACTCATCCAGATGCTGCCGAAAGAACTGAGCCAATTTTTCGTCGGCCGTCTGAGCCACCAAGGGACTGACAATCAACAAACCAGACCACCATACAATTAATACGAATAGCCGATTCATTGCAGTCACGGAATCTCTCACAACAAATGAAACGATATGAAACACGTCAGCGATGATAGGTGAACAACGCCGCGACAGCAACGGTAGGCATGAGCCCATCAAGTCGCAATCGAATTTTCTCACCGGAGTGATGCGATTCTCGACGCAGAAAATAGTTGGCTTCGAAGGCAATCGGAATTCTATCCCACGGGGCGGATGCAGGCCGAGAGGGCAACGGGTCTAAACCGATTCGAGAGAAAAGTTATAATGTAGCCAGCAAGAATTAGAGTCTTTGCATACAGTCGCGGAACAATGCTTGCGCGGTGTCGGCGACGATGTGTAATCCAACGATCTTAGCCTGGACGCTTGAAGTTGCGCTAGAAGTGAAATCAGTGCCAAAGCGGCTGGTCAACATGCTACAACTTGAAAAAACAAACACAAAGGAAACACAGATGCAACCAGTTGTTATAAAATCAATGATACTCTTGGGGCTCTTCGCGTCGTTGCATTCGGCGCGAGCGCACTGATCTTCGCTGATCCGGATCAGTGGAGATTAGCGTCGATTGGCGTTCCACAAGCATTCATTACCAATGAGCCAATTATGTTCAAAGCCGAAGGTTACAAGCTGATGGGAGCGGCGTTCGAGGATTACAACCAGCTTGGCTATGGGATGGCGGAGGAGATTTACCAACAGAGTTTGGAGATTGAGCTGAGGCTGCGCGAGATTTCGTTTGTGGCGAAGCAAGAACTTTCCGTCTTCTACAAAGGAGAACAGCTCACGACTCGCTTCAAGCCGGACCTCTTTGTGTTTGGTGGCATCGTGGTCGAACTCAAGGCGGTTTCCGAACTGATTGCCGACCACGCAGCGCAGCTTTTCAATTATATGAGGATCGCCTGGCAGCCGGTACCTCATCAACGTTGCCAAGAAATCTAAGCGAGCGACGAATAGAACGCAGAAAGGGGCTTTGCGAACATGAACAGTGAATTCTGTATGTCAGGAAAAGGTTCGGCTGGAAACGTGATTGCGGGGTTAGCGAGCTTCTTCTATCCAGGGCTTGGTCAACTGGTACAAGGACGATTGGTTGCTGCCCTGGCGTTCTTCTTGCTTGGGACTTTACTCTGGATAATCGCGCTCGGCTGGATCATGCACATTTGGGCCGCCATCGACGCGGCGCGATTTCAAAAATCGTAGGAATCGCAACGCGAGTGCGAATGCTCGCGTGCATTGCCCATATTCACTGCGATTTTCAGCAGCCGCAAAAAATGCTGCAGGTCCTTTGAACGCGCTCACGTAGAGGCAGGTTGGCACACAACGAGCTCCTGCCCAGGACGACCGCAGGCAAAGCTCCGAGAGCCAGAACGACTCGCCGTCTGAATTGAAGATATTAGGACGGCATGGTCCATCGTCCGACTATTGCATCGCAGTTTCTCGCCTTTTAGACGCAATGGTTCGGCAGGAGCTTTTCCTACCCAGTGCGCGTTATTCCACCATTCGCATTAGTTCTCGACTACAGGTTGCAACACGGGTCGGTCGACTCTTAGGCGAGCGGCAGATAGTTTCTTACCAATACAAGCCCGAAGCGCAAGCGAGTGTATGCCAGGATTGACGCACTCGCTCGTATCTTGAAATTACGGGCAATTTACAGGTCGATGTTACCTGCGATTGCTTGCTTTCGCTAGA
>SYJV01000433.1 GCA_005798335.1 Planctomycetaceae bacterium
GAATTCGATCATTCTTATGTCAAGAAAGATGTGGGGTATAACAAGGCTTCCAGCTTGTCAACCTGTAGCGGAGTTTCGCCATTGCTTGCACAAGATATTGACAAGCTGGAAGCTTATCCCACGTTCGTTGAACGGTATTGATTTTAATCGATATTCGCTGCCTCTTTTCATTCGCCGTCGAAAGTAGAAGCGACAGACAACGAATGAAGAGAGGCAGCGAAGGTTATCACGGAATTTGGTAGAAAGGCACGAGGTGAATCTGATCTTCCAACGTTCGGACCTTTGTTCGATCGGTAATCCTCGGTCAATCGAAGGCTATGTTTGCTGGACGAGCATCCATGTAGTAGATGCCAATGCTCTCCAGCTTCCACAGCAGTTTTTGTACTTCTGGCCAACGATCTTCGAATAGCTCGCGGCGGTATTCTTCGTCTTCCTCCATGACTTCCTCCGAATAGTCTGGCGGATGATCCAAGTAACACTTGCCAAAATCGAGCAGAAAGGGTGGCGAAACAATACTCATTTCAATAATGCAAAGTTCATCGTCGAAGGCATATAGACAGGGAACATGAAATCCATTGATAATGCTGATGGCACGCGTTTGAAGTCGTTGGTAGCAGGCTTTTTCGATCTCGTAGTTCGGGGATCGATGGAACACCTTGATTGCAGATTCCTGGGACGAACGCCATATTTGACCATCGGAACCGTGTCCAATTCGCTGATCTAAAAGAATGGTCAAGCCACTTTGTTCTGAGTATTTCAGAATGCGATCAAGAAAGGTTGGATCCAAATGATTGCTCCCTTGAGTTCATATTCCGCAGATGTTCGAATTAGCCTCGAAATTGACGGTCTGTCGCTGAACGTAGCACAAGTCAGTAGAGATTTCTGCATACTCAGAGACCGAATTGTATGCGAGCCAACTCGTGCGGTGATCGTGCTGTCGATCGACGGCAAGATCGACCGACGCGAAGTTTATCTACCGCAGGGGATTACCGAAGATATGGTAAAAATCCCGCTGGAAAAGTAGGCTGTCAGTTCGATGCGTTCGCACCGAGCGCCGATCTCGTTTTGCGAGCAGCGGGTAAATACTGGCGCAGTATCACGATCTGGCCATTGGTGCGAGCGGTGGCGAACAGAGTTTCTCAACGTTGCGCAAACACGTAGATCCCGGGTGGAATGCAGTGGACGAACGGGAAGCTAGTGACCATGGGGAGCAACCATCGTGCGCGAGAATCACGATACTTGAATCTCAAGTAATGGCCGGTCAACCAGTCGCGGCGCTCGAAATGCTTGCTGAGCATTTTGTCTAATTCGGACTGTGAGAAGCCAGCGTGAGCCCCCAGCTCGTTTCGAAACCGACCAAGCAGTCGAGCTCGCCAGTCCTGCCAGTTTTCCTTCAACTTGTTCTGCCACGTGCTTTCCCAATCGGTCTGCTGATGAGCGCCGACGGCACTGATCAAGCGATGCCGGTTGGGAGTTCCAATAAACAACCAGCCGCCGGGCTTCAGTACACGACTGATCTCGCAGATGCTCTCGTGCGGGTCGTTCACATGTTCGATCACATGATGATAAAAGACTGCATCGAATTGGCCCTGCTCAAACGGCAGGTTCGTGACGCTGGCGATTCCGACAGTCAATCCGGGGGTATTCTGCAGCTCAGGCGAAGCGAATAGTTCAATATCGACCGCCTCGACCTGACATCCAAATGTCGCTTGAATAAACGCAGCTTCGTGGCCAGCACCACAGCCGGCTACTAGAATTTTCCAACGAGTCGCGTTGACCGATCCTAGTCTCTTTTTGAGCTGTTCGCAAAAAAATGCGGCACCCGCGTGTGTTGCCACTGGCGCCCTGCCAAGGGGATTGCGGTGCAACTCTACAGGGGCGTCAACTACCTCATACATAGCCTAATCCTTACAAAGTGACTTGATTTCCAAGACAAGCATAGCACGCGAATCAGGGGCTGCCGAAAAAACGGCCACCCAGACAATTGAGGACGCGGCGAACCAGGATGAACCCATCGCAGAAGAGTTGATAAGCTGCAAGAACTTGGAGTTCTCGACGAGTTTCAATTTTTGCAATCGCTTAGAAGGTCTTACTAGGCGCATCGGTCGATCGGGAAAATCTGTCGAGGGAGCTAAATAATCCTAATAGTCGGATCGCTATTTTCTGCCATTTTTAGTAAGTTGGGGATTGAGATTAGGAAGTTAAAACACTGAAAGGTGGTGTACGGGAGTTAGTCAATGCCTGGATCCCGTGAAGAACTCGACAAGAATCCACTTCGACCCATTCTGACTTCTTTCGACGAACGCCCGGCTTCAAAGAATGGAGTTGACGAAAGTCAGCCTGTGCTTCATTCGATATCTGAGGCGTTGCCCTGCTGGGTATACATTTTCGACTTGGACGCGATGGGAATTGCCTATTCCAACCGTTCGATTTTGGCGGATTTGGGATTCCCTGTCGCCAAGCAAAATGCCGACCAATCGCTTGCTTCCTTTACGGAGTTTATGACCTGCGGGTCATTGGGGTGGGCTGATAGAAAGTGAACCGCTGGCGCTAGCCACTGGCGCCGAAGGTGTTGCGTGGGGAATCGCCATTCGATGGTCGAAATCATTAGGTGTTGGAACGTTTTTCGTACTTTTGCGTCGCAACACTTTCGACGCCCGTGGCTAGCGCCAGCGGTTCACTTTCTATCAGCCCTGTCATTAGGTTGTCCGTCGAGTTTGATACGGCACTAGCAACACTGGCTGAATCAATAGTATCGCAAACTAAGCTGCGTGCGAGCATTACTAGTTATCGAGCAGTTGAGTGATCATAGCGCGCAATTGTTGCGACATGTGGATCACCTGATCTGCTTCGTCGGAATTTCCGCTAGCGAGCTGATTTCGGCCTTCGTGGACCATCAAGCGCGCCGATGCGGTCAAATGTTGAACTATTTCCAATCGACGGTCAATCGATTCGAGCGTCAAATGCCGGCGCATTTGGTCCGCGAGTTTAGTCTCGGGTCTGGCGGCATCTTCTAACGTCGATTTTGGCTCCGCAAAGATCTTTCGCATTTCGTCGACCAGCGCATGATCGATCGAAGGTTGCGGCAGTTGTGGTGTCGAGAGACTTGGCACCTCTGGCAAATGAGCGTTTTCACCAGGGGCAATGACCGAGAATTTAGGTGGCTCGACTTCGATCTTCACCTCGTCGGGTAGACTACTGGAAACTTGTGGAGCGATGGTCGTTTTTGTCGCCGGTGTTTCCGAGCTGTCGCGCGTCGGCTGGTTAGTATCGTGGTTGGTTGCGCTGTTACCGGGCTGGGTTTCTGAAACTGCTTGCGCGGTGCTACTGCTGCTCGTCGAGGGGACTTGTGCGCTGGCGATATGGCGCGCGGTGAGCCAGGTCACGGTAATCGCGTCGAGCAGGAGGATGGCAATCGCCAATATAAGCCAATATCTAGGACGCATCTGTGAACTCCTCCGTATTCCAAACGATTAAAGGTCAATGACGTGACGCCAGTTCTCATAGATGATTTTGTGTAGCGCATCATCCGGAAATCGTGGCAATGAACTACCGCTGACGATATCGTTGACTTTGGATAATCCGGCGATCAATTGTTCAGGGGTCGCGGAGGGAAAATCCGAGCCAAAAATCAGTTTGTGATCGACCCCATACTCGTACGCCGTGATGAACGCCTGCCAATGACGCCAGGGGCGATAGTGCAGCGCCGATACATTCGCGTACAAGTTAGGATGCTTACGAATCAGCGTGATGCACTCGGTTTCCCACGGATGCCCCATATGCGAAATAATCATCCGAAGGTCCGGACAGGCTACCGCGATGTCTTCAAGCAAAATCGGGTTAGCGAATCGCAGCGGTGCTGCGCGCACGAAGGTCGTACCTTGATGCACATTGACGGGAATTCCAAGTTGTTCGGCTTTCTTGAACAAGCGAATATGCCGCGCGTCCAGCGGGTCCCAATTCTGATAGATGGGAGAGACTTTCAGCCCGCGAAAGCCCAGGTTATTCACATAATGTTCCAGCTCGTCGGCGCAATCAGGATCGTTTGGATCGACTGAGCACCAGCCGATAAAACGATCCGCATGCTGCTGCACAAACTTAGCAATCAGTTCTTGATCGGCTTGAATGCCGGAGAAGCGTGCCTTAATGCCGAAGACAATTACTTTGTCACAGTTCTTGGTGGCTGCTAGCAATTGCTCGGGGCGGGAATCAAACGCATTGCGTTGCTCGTGATCCGAACCAGCGAAATACACGTCGGGCGTGATGCGCATTTTCGCCTTCTTGGCAGCCAAGGCGAATTTCACAAACTCGTCCGAGAAATGGTCCGGATACCACATCAAATTGGTATGTGTATCGACGAGCAACGTTTCCTCCCTAAAGCGATTTGCTAAATGTCTTTTTCGGAAGGCAACACGAATGGCTTGCGGTATTCGCGTCCCAATAATGCGCTGGCGGACGCATTATTGACAAACGATTCTGCAGATGGATCGATTCGCAATAGTGGTCCAGCGATGAGAGGCGACTTGGCAAAGTCGATCTTGTGCGCATCCAAGTGCGCTGTCATGCGATGAAGGGTCTTGGCGACGTCTTCGTGCAAGTTCGCGGCACCAATTTGCTTTTCAAGATCCGCGACCGTCGTTGGCTTACCCAAACGATAGGATATGTTGCCAACGTGGCAAAGTCCGGTCGACTGATGCCCTTCGAGAATTTCCGCTTTCTGATCTTCGCGTTTTCTGCTGCGCACACAGTCCATAAAGTTGGCGAAGTGATTCACATTAGGGCCATCGAATTTCTGGACCACCTTGCCATCGGGATCAAACAGGGTTTCTTCCGCGATGAACCCTTCGGTTCCATGGACGACATAACCTGCCTTGAATTTGGAACTGAACGGATCGGTTTTCAATCCACGTACTTCTTGCACGATCGTCTTTTTGCCGAAGGTATGTACGACCACTTGTGTATTGGGCGTTTCGCCAGCGTCTTGATACCCCAGGCGCCCACCGAAACTGAGCACCGAATCGCCGAGCCCTTCGAGGCCCACCAGCCAACGACATATATCGACATAGTGGATGTTGTTATTCCCCAGCTCGCCATTGCCGGTGTCCCATACCCAATGCCAGTCATAATGCAGCTTTGGTCGAGTTAAGTTGGATTGCGTCCCGGGCCCCAGCCAGAGATTGAAATCGACATAACTTGGAATCTCACACGCACCGGGAACACCGATGCTGCCGCGCCCGCCGTAGACAATGCTGCGAATCAGCGAGACGTCCCCAAGTTTTCCTTCGCGGATAAATTTTTCGACGGCGGCCAGGTCACCGCGCGAACGGTTTTGTGTTCCGCCTTGGCAGATGCGCCCGGTCTTGCGGGCAACTTGGACCATGCGCCTCCCTTCGACGATGTTATGGCTGACCGGTTTTTCGACGTAGACGTCCTTGCCAGACTGCATTGCCCAAATGGCAGCCAGCGCATGCCAATGATTCGGAGCGGCCACCGAAACGGTATCCACGGATTTGTCGTCGAAGACGCGTCGAAGGTCTTGAACCACCTGCGGTCGCTTGCCGGTATTCTTTTCCACAGCAGCGGCTAACTCTCCGGCTAACTGACTGTCTGGGTCGCACACATAGGCAATTTCTACCCCTTCCATGCGCCCAAATTCCGCTGCGTGAACTTTGCCACGAATTCGGCAGCCCAGCACCGCATGTCGAATCGTTTCATTGGGAGAAGTTTTGCCAGCATCGTCTTCTGCTATCACGACGGATCCTAACGAACCAGCTCCGGCGGCAACGGCTGTGGCGATCATGGACTCTTCAAAGAAATTGCGGCGCGTGAACTTTCGCATGGCTTTGCTCCAATATTTCAAAGTATCGAGGTTCGCATTCGGCGGGAGCGACGGCCACGAGCCCACTAATTCAGATCGCTCGAGAACGCCACTAGATTCTCAAGAGTATATCTTCATCCACAGCGCCAGATCAACCTTGGTTAGCAATTGGTGGCGAATTCTGATTACGGGGAGCGAGTCTGGCAAATCTCTTTACCCCGCCATGATGTTCTTCCTCCGCACCTCGGTGAATGGAGCCTTCCTCGCTCTCAACCAAGAGATACGGTGCGGTGTGATCGATTGGTCTTATACCTCTTGGCCTTGAGCGATCGACAACATCAGTTGAACTCGTCGATTGGCATCAGGTCGGTATTGGTCGGGTAATTGCCGACGTCCAGCTCGCGGACCAAAGCGCGATCGATGCTGCCGATGCAATCGTCGACTACTGCTTGGCCAAGATATTCCACTTGCGAACGAATCCTGCTGCGCCAGCGCTCTTGATCCAAGGGAATCCGCTGCTGGGAACCGACGAGTACCACGCCGCCATCAAGTTCGACGACATGTGGGAAGACTTTACGAAACGTCGCGAAACTGGTCGCAGTTGGCGCCCACGAACACATCAATCCGCCCGACTTCAGACGCCGCGAGCAGAGCTGAAAAAATTCTTCGGAGTACAAATATCCAGCGAAGGCACCGTAAGGCCGAATAGCGTCTGCCTCGATAATATCGTACTGGGTCGATTGAGTCATCAATACGAAACGCGCGTCGCGAACGTCGATGGTCAAGCGTGGATCGCGCAGAAACTCGCCGACTTGCGATCCTTCGGGTGATTTCGCGAACGCGCGGAGAACGGATTCTTCTGCCGAACAAATTTCGAAGACACGCATCGCTTGGACGTCGGATTGGCTGAGCGCGGACCAGGCAGTTCCGCCGGAACCCAAACCAATGATCGCGACCATTTGTGGGTTTGCATGCAGCGCCACCGGTAGAGCGCCTAGTTTGCTGTGTACATGCCCGAACGGAATGGAGCTTTGGCCCTTGCCGCTGGCCGACAGATGCCAACCATCCTCGGCCGGCTCACGCGTCAAAGCTGCCACGCCAGTCAGGTCTTCGGCATAGTAGAAATCGGCGTTAGCAGCTTGCCCATGCAGTGCTTGCCAGAATTGTCGATTGCTGGGCAAGACCCACATCAAGACAAGCAGGCTGCCAGAGACCGCGACGAACAACCCGCGGTGATGAGTAAAAACGATTCCCACTAATCCCATGCCGATGCCAGCACCAAGAATGCCGCGCATGCAATCCGCAGTGCCGAGCGATTCGATCAACCACAGGCCAACCATGAGGCTTCCCAAGGTACAGCCTACTATATTGCCAAATTGCAACAATCCAACGCGGTAGCTGGATAGCTCGACGTCTTCTTGAACCGCGCGTTGCATCGCGCAAAAACTGAATCCCATCAACGCCGTCGGTAGTCCCATGAATACCAGTGGTAACCAGCAGTACAAAACCAGCGACGTAACAGGATCGGACCACGAGGGGCGAATCGGCTCGTACTCGCCCCAATAACGCCACACACCCATCGTCAACACGCCTAGTGGAGCGAATTGCACAACCAGCACCAAGACCGCTGCCGAGCTTGCAAGCACTCCACATTGACAAAGTAAAAAGACTCGCAACGGGTCGCGCAAGCGATTCGACCAACTGGCTCCAAAGATGCTCCCGCAGGCTAAGCAAAATAAGTACACTCCCAAGACTGTCCCAAAGGTGAACGAAGTCGATTTGACTGCAACATCCAGCACTCGAAACCACAAGATCTCCAAAGCCACCGCGCACAGACCGCTGATGGAATAGAGCGTAAACCACAACGAAAACGACACCGGACAGACGGAACCTGCGGATGATCGATCGGTGTGAACGTCCGCTAGAATCGTCGGCTTTGCTGGTTCTAGGCGTGCAGATTTTTCCTGATGACTACGGATAGCGATCGCGGTCAAGGCAACGCTAAAGTTGATAGCCGCAGCTAAGGAAATTGTTCCCTTGACGCCAAGGTACGGCATCAATATCCACGGGGATAGAATGGCGCCCAGCGCGGCCCCAAGCGTATTGAGTCCGTACAGGAGGCTGATGTGCGTGGACGCGATTGCTTGTTCGCGCACAATTGCCCGCGTCATAAACGGCAACGTCGAGCCCATCGCACAGGTTGGCAGCAACAGCGCAGCACAGTGCAGCACCGCAGCTAGCCAGCCATGGGCATACAGCCAACCGAATCGTGTATACAGCAGGTCGTACAGCAGAGCCGGACTAGCAAACGCGTAAAACGCGACAAAGATTTCTAGCCCAGCAAAAAAATAGAGGGCATTGCTGGGGCTAACTCGCTTGCTCACGTTGGCCCCGATCAAACTGCCAGCCCCTAAGCCAATCATGTACATCGAAACAATAATTGCCACTGAGGTCGTGCCTACGCCGCTGTGCAGCACCAACAATCGTTGCCACACCGTTTGGTAGATCAAGGCCGGAACACCGCTGACAAGGAACGCCCCCGCGATCCAGTAGATTTGCCGATTTGCCGGCCGTGCAGGCACGATTGGACGCGCGGCCTTTCTCTTTTTCGCTGCCACTGATGCCTCTTCGCTGGTAACTGCATCTTCCAACGGTCGCAAATTATAAGGGCGCATCAACTGCCCCCGCTCTGCCAGAGTCCTACAAGATGTTAATCTATAATGCGCGAAACGTTGCTAATGCGAAATGTACTAGCTTACTAATATGTCACAAATCGGTAACAAATCGTTCTGGCTAGTTCTAGCCGTATTGGTCGGACTCGATCTTGGCAAGCATTTGCTGATCATCTTGATGGGTCTGCCATCAATATCTTTGGACGCCATTCAATATTGGGAGATGGGTAAGCTTGTGTCCGCGGGCGATCCATTTCTGTTGGGGTTAAGAGTCGACTACCGAACACCCGCGTATGCTTGGTTCTTAAGTGTGTTCCAGCTAACGATGGGCAATTATGCGCTCGCCGCGATTGTTCTTGCCCAGCATCTGGCGATGTTGCTGTCGTCGTTTGGAACGGCGTTTCTTTGCGGCTGGTTGACTGCATCGCGGGGCGCCTTTCTGGCCGCTTATGCGTTATCAGTCGCTTGTATTACGCGAGCCTGGTATGCCAATGTACTACTGAGCGAGACACTGTTCACGTTCGCTTTGGTACTACTTTGGTTTGCTTGGCTCGGATATCTGCGCCGACCGACTGCCATGGCCGCGGCTCTTGTTGGAATCGTCTTGGCTGCGAGCGTGTGGATTCGCGCTGTACCGCAGTTGTTATACGTCCCTCTGATCGCCGCAATGATCTTACAGGCGCTGCTGCAGAAGGAAAAATTAAGCCGCTACTTGGGCCATGCGCTGGTGATGTTGGCAGTTTACGCGTGCGTCATTGCTCCGTGGTATATCCGCAACTCGCAGCTCTATGGCAAGCCATTTCTCACACGTTTGCCCGCAGTCAACAAATGGGAAGTTTGTTTTCAAGACAGTTCGGGCGGCAACCTGCCATTGCCCAAAACACCCAATGCGGCTCGGCTGCTGTCTATCATTCAGCCTGAAGGGGGCGAGTTGAAGGATCGATATTGCTATTCCGTGGTTCGCCGACTGGAAGCGGGCGGACTTGGCGCAGACGAAATCGACCAATTGGTTTCGGACGTGTGTTGGTCTGGAATCCGCGAGTATCCTCGACAATTCTTGTGGTCGGCCTTCAAACGGTTTGGCAATTTCTGGCGCTGCACGCTGAACCCTTATCCGTCGTACGGGGACCACACCGTCTATTATGATGGTCAATTCCATTGGAGAAACGAGTCGGTCGCGTCGATGATTGAACCGATTTTGAACAACAGTCTGTCGCGTTTTTTGCGATGGAACGAAATCGTGTTGGCGATGATCTCCTTGGGGTTTTTCGGACTCCTAAGATATCAATCGTCGAGAATGATCGGGATATCGTGCGTGTTGATATTCGCGTACTTTGCGGCGGTCACCGCCGCAGCGGAGATCGAGAATTTTCGTTATCGAATGATCTTGGAACCTGCCACAATTACCGTAGTCGTAATCGGACTGCGCGGGATTCTGCGCAAACAATGACGTGCTGCCATCGTTTCGCACCTGCGAGACTTTTACGAAACGGTCAACCGCGCATTTCGCGTAAGCTTGCCGTCAGTGGACGTCGCGCGGCCACAAATACAGAACTTCCCCACGGCAGCGTCCAGCCCATTTGAATCGCGCGGTTCTCCACGCGCGAGATCGTAGAAAACAACGAGTTGACGTACTTCGATGGCCGACTAAGCGCCGATCTTGCCTCGGCGGCCGAGCGTGACCGAAATAGCATTGTCGGCAATCGGCTCAACACGAACAGCGGGAATAACGAACACAGACGGTAGGTGAGCACGATCGGCTCCAGCCCTAATTCGTGACACATCGTGCGCACCTGCCCAGCGGCAAATCTCTGCGAAGTATGCACGGCTAAATCGTGATCGCTGTATAGCCAACTGTAAGCAGGTAAATTCGCCAAGAACAAACCACCCGGACGAATCCGCGATACCATTCGCTGCAAGCCTTGAAAACACTGGCTCAATCCCGGAATGTTGATCACGTCACACGATGTCACAATGTCATAAGCATCCTGGTGAAGCTCGGGATTGCAAATGTCTGAAACATATAAATCCGCCGAGTCCACTTTCTTCGACGCCAAATCAATGGCAACCTGGGACGCATCGAAGCCGCCCACGTAACCGAATTGCTTTTCCTTCGACAGAAAGGCCAGGTTCTCGCCTGTACCAACGCCAGCATCCAGCAGACACTCGGAGTTTGGCAAACTATAGCGATCAACAATCCGAGAAATCATGTCGCGCAAACCGCGATACCACCAATGGTAGCACTCCAATTCCGACATCACTAAGTATTCGCGCGGATTCATGCGGAGCCTCTACAGCCGACGGCAGCAATACACTTCAACGACTACAGATTATATGTTCGTCATTAATCACACGATAGATAACAAATTGCTAGTTCTTAATGAAATGCCGGAATCTCTTGGAACGAAAGGTAGTTGATTGGAGTGGTCTAGAATGGATTGCGACCGGGCCGAGAAAGGCAAGTAGAATAGGGTCGCAATCTTGATCGTCCGTCAGGAATGAGCGTCACAAATGACGCATTTTATTGGCGCGTCTTACCATCCTTCGTTCATGTCATCGAGCAATTCACCGTCAGCGCGATTGCCCAGCCGTTTCAGGAGCGCTGGTGATATGTTCGCACCGAGAAATCGAACGGAACCATCGGCGATGGCGAATTGTGCGCCGCCTGCGTGAAAACTGCCGAACCCGCCCACTTGCAAGGAATTGCGTTCAGGCAGCGCGGGGCCTTCTGATGGTTCGGGTTGATTATAGCTGCCGCCCAAGATTTGGCTGGCGTTGCGCAGAGTCGCCCGCGTTCCCGATGCCCAGCCCAATACATCGGATTCAGGTAGAAATTCGCCAAGCAAGATTGTTTGGGAACTGCCGTCACGCAAATCGCGAAACGACAACTTGCTGTTCAGGAATAGGACGCCATTGTTCGTCGTGTCAATGGGCGCTTCGCTGTCGTGATGGCAGCCTGCGTAAGTTGAGATCGTGTGTCGCCCTTCGCTAGTAGCCTGAAACGCTCGACCACTGATTTCCGGATACGAAGGACAAATCAATGACGCGATGCGTTGCTGTCTCGCGCGACTGTTCTCGGGTGCATACGCTCCTTTGGACTGATCGAAGTGATTGAAAATGTTGTGCTGCTCGATGAACGGCAAGATCTGTACGATCCAACTAACGTGTTGGCCAATTTCTTCACTGCGAATGGGACCGCCAGGGTTGATCACTCCCGATGGCAATCGCTCGACGTTGAATTCGTGATGGTGCACCGCCAGAGCAAGCTGGCTGAGGTTGTTCGTACAACAGGCCCGACGAGCCGCTTCACGCGCTGCCTGAACAGCGGGTAACAACAGCCCGACCAGCACGCCGATAATGGCAATAACGACCAGGAGTTCGACTAGTGTAAATGCATTTCGCACACAATAGCGCCGTGGGTGATTTGGTGAACGTTTCATTGAATCATGCTCCCGTGTGGTAGTCTGAGGATAGTAGTTTGGGTACGTTCGACGAGCGGTAATTAGTTGGACAGCGCCATTTTGTGTGCAAGGCATGGCTTTTGGCCCTAGCCATTTCGTCGTTTAACCCGCAGCCGCTAGGCGAGGATTGGGTTGAGCTTGGCTTTGCAATAAGTTCGAAAACTCAACCCAATCCTCGCCTA
>SYJV01000434.1 GCA_005798335.1 Planctomycetaceae bacterium
AATTCACCCGACCATTCGGCGCCGGGCACCTACGTACTCACGTTAACATAATCAAACCACAAAAAAATTTCAAAAAAAATTCCGCGTCATGACGCACAACGCTCTTGCTATTCATCGTTACATCTTGCGCATCGGGCTTGTATTCGCTTAGGCCATGGTCAATTCCCATCTGCCGCTCGCGTTAGTACTGTGCGGCAACTTGCTTCGTATCCACAGGCAGTGACACAGCATCTTGAATCGCCGCACAAGCTGCGTCGATTTGCTGGCGATTGACATCTAAATGCGTCACGAAACGAATCTTCTGTGGGCCAACTGCGAGAGCGCCGACCCCAAGTTGCCCGAGTCGAGCCACTAAATTGCTTGCAGTACCTAGCTCGGGATCGACGCGGAAGATGACGATGTTGGTTTGCACGCGATCAGGATCGAGCGATAGGCCGTCGGTAGCGCGAATCGTGTCGGCGAGAATTCGAGCGTGGTCGTGGTCGTCGTTCAATCGATCGCGATGGTTTTCGAGTGCGTATAGTGCACCGGCTGCTAATATGCCAACCTGTCTCATCGCACCACCAAATAGCTTGCGTGCACGCCGCGCTTGTTTGATAAGCTCTTTGGAGCCCACTAGCGCTGAGCCCACAGGGGCACCGAGTCCTTTCGAAAAGCAGACGCTGACCGAATCGAAATTCTCCGCCCACCGTTTTTCTGAAATGCCTGTCGCCGCAGCGGCATTGAATAATCGCGCGCCGTCGAGATGCGTCCTCAGGTCATTTTCGTGTGCCCATTGACAAATTTGCACGACGTTTTCGAACGGCTGGATCGCTCCGGCGCCCCGGTTATGCGTATTTTCCAAGCACACCAGCCGAGTGCGAACCTGATGGTCATTTTCAGGTCGAATCAGACCTCGCAGTTGATCGACGTGCAATACCCCAGCCACTCCCGTCACCGTACGAGCTGCCACGCCGCTCAATTGCGCATAGGCGGCTTGCTCGTAGTTAAAAACATGGCAATCCGTTTCACAAATGAATTCATCGCCCGGTCGGCAATGCAATCGAATGGCGATCTGATTCGTCATCGAACCGCTGGGCATAAACAACGCCGCCTCTTTACCCAGCAAGTCGGCGATCCGCGTCTGCAATTGCTCGACCGTGGGATCGACGCAGATCACGTCATCGCCAACTTCGGCATTCGCCATCGCTTGGCGCATCGCACGAGTGGGCTTGGTCACAGTATCACTTCTAAGATCGATGGCAAATGGTGTCGAACTCATGATTCTCCTTAGGTGGTCAACAGTCGCGAATCGGCTCGTGGTAGATTTTGCTCATATTCTACCGAATGGCTGGATAATTGCGTTGCCTGGGGGTGATGCAATCATCGAGTTGGCTAGAATCATAGCACGTTATGCGAACACGTTTTTTGTGGTGTGAAAAATTCGCCGTCCGATGCAGGCAAGCCACTGCACCTGCCAGTTTTTGCGACCATTCGTTTGCTCGCCGATGACGCTCATGTACCAACTCTAGTCGCTTGCTCGACTGGTCGCAAAAATTGATTGGGATTCTGATTTTCCAAATTGATTTATGAACTCATTACCATTATCGGCAACAAGTATTCAACGCATCGACGCGCGAACTCCTGGTTTTCGTGAGGAACTGGATCGGGTGCGAGCTAAGCTAAGCCCAGCCGGAAATATAGTCAGCCCCAAGGGGCGTGAGCTGACACTGCGAGTGTTCGGTGAGCCATTAACGCCAGCCGAAGTTGTGCAGAGAATCTGCGAGTCCGTGAAAACTCGCGGCATTGCGGCGGTCGTCGAATACAGTAAACAACTCGACGGAGCACACCTTGATCCCGACCGTTTGCGATTGCCCGAAGACATGCTCGTCCAAGCGCATCGTTCGGCGACTGCCGAGTTTCTATCGACCGTGCGCCAAGTGCGTGACAACGTATTGACTTTTCAGCGCGCGATCTTGCATCGCGACGTAGAATGCGAACCGAGCGTCGGTGTTCGTCTCAGCCAGCGCTACGTACCACTGCATAGAATCGGAGTCTGCGTGCCAGGGGGTGCTGCCGCATACCCGTCCACCGTGCTGATGACTGTCGTACCAGCTCAAGCAGCCGGTGTCGAACAAATTGCGATCGTGGCACCGCCGACAAAGTTTGGGGCGTACAATCCCGATGTACTAGCCACTTGCTACGAATTGGGAGTCCGCGAAGTCTATCCGATCGGAGGTGCTCAAGCAGTTGCTGCATTGGCATATGGTGTTGCGGGATTGTTACCAGTCGACAAGATTGTGGGCCCGGGAAACTTGTTCGTCGCGCTAGCTAAGAAGCTGCTCTACGGAAACGTGGATATCGATTCGATTGCTGGTCCCAGCGAAGTTGTCGTCATCGCGGACACGACGACCAGCGCGCGTTACGTCGCCGCGGATATGCTCGCACAAGCGGAACATTCCCCGGGAGCAAGTTTGCTGGTAACCTGGGACGAATCGCTGGTATATCGAGTTGAGCAGGCTATCCAAGAACAAGTCACGTTGTTAAGCCGCCATGAATTAACGGTTGAGAGTCTGAACGCATTTGGCGCATTCATTATTGTCCGCGACCCAGATCAAGCGTGCGAAATCACGAATCTTTTGGCGCCCGAACACTTGCACATAGCCTGCGAGGGTCCTAGAAAACTTTTGTCGCGCATTCGCAACGCAGGGGCAACGTTTCTCGGACCGTTTAGCCCTGTTGCCATTGGTGATTACGCGGCTGGTCCGTCGCACGTCTTACCGACTGGCGGTACGGCTCGCTGGGCAGCGGGCTTGTCAGCAAATTCATTCCTGCGAGCTGGCAGCGTCATCGAATATTCGGAATCGGCTCTGCGTGAGATTGCTCCCTATGCAATGCAGCTTGCCACTGTTGAAGGCTTGACCGCTCACAGAAAAAGTATCGAAATTCGCCTCCAATGACTCACAGATCTCGCAAAGCTGTTTAGCGCTAACCAAGATTATCCTGGCAAGGCAAAGTCGATGCGCAAGCGAGTGCGTCAATCCAGGCTCTCACTCGTGCGCGTCGGGCTTGTATGCCTGACCTAACGGTTGACTCTTCAAACGCGACACATTGCCAAAGCGCGATCGATGCGTGCCAGGACGCTGGTACGACCGAGAGTGGCTAAGGTTTCGAACATGCCAAAGCCAACTACTTTTCCCGTCACGGCCAATCGCAAGGCATGAATGATCTGGTTAATTTTCACCGATTCGGATTCGATCAAGCCTTTCAAGCCGACTTCCGTTGAGTGCGCGTCAAAGGGCTCTACAGATTCCAGAAGCGCGCGATAGCTCGACAATAAGCGTTGCGCTAGTAAGTCGCCGCCAAGCCGTTTTGCGAAGGCCGCTTGATCGAGCACCAGTTGCTCGTCTGGTATGAAGAAGTCATCGAATTCGAGTATGTCACCGGCGACTTTGATGCGGTCACCAGCGGCCAGCAGAATTTGCTCAAGTTTCTCCGCCACGTCGCAAGGTGGTGGCGTTGAAACGAGTTTTGCATCCTGAAGATATGGCAAGACCATCGCGACTTTCTTCTTGATATCGAGTCGCTGCATCCAACGCGTTTGGAAAGCCACCAGTTTTTGTGTATCAAAGCTCGCCGGTGCCTTATTGACTCGTTGTAGCGAAAAGGCCTGGATCATCTGCTCGACTGTGAAATCTTCGGTACTGTCGTCCAGCGACCAACCAACTAGCAGCAAATAGTTGAGCACCGCGTGCGGCAAAAAACCGATCTCTCGATAAAAATCCACCACGACAGGATTGAACGTCTCCAGAGAATGCGACCGGTTTGTACGCGTGGCGATACGCTGGCCCAGTTCGGCCAATGAGGCAAAGTCCTTTTGCTTTAAGTACTTGTCCAGTTTGCGTTTACTCAACTTGGCCGTTCCGCCTGGCTCAGCCACAAACGGTAGGTGCGCATAAATCGGCAACGGATAGCCTAGCGACTGTGCGATAAAAATTTGACGGGGTGTATTACTGAGATGTTCGACAGCTCGAACGACATGCGTGATCTTGAATTCGTAATCATCAACGACGCTGGCGAGGTGGTACAAACAAGTTCCATCGGCACGCTGGATCACGTGATCTTGCTCGGCTGCCCATTCGAATTCCACCGAATCGCGAATTAAATCGTTCAATAGGCACTTTCCTTCGCGGGGCATTTTTAGGCGCACAACAGCGGACCTGCCTTCGGCTTCGAATTTAGCAGCCTCGTTGTCATCGGCGGCCATCCAGCGCCGATCGTAAACAAAGGTCTGACCGGATTTTTCCGCTGCATCTCGCTGAACTTGCAATTCCTCGGTGCGCGCGTAGTCGCGATAGGCGTGCCCGGCAGCGAGCAACTTAGTCACGGCCGCTTGATACAATTTCAATCGTTGCGACTGAAAATAGGGAGCGTAGGGCCCGCCATTTTCTGGCCCTTCGTCCCAATTCATGCCTAACCAACGAAAGCCGTCCAAGATCGGTTGCAACGCTTCTTGGACGTTGCGCTGTGCATCAGTGTCGTCGATGCGCAATAGAAATTGACCGCCACTTTGCCGCGCCAGCAGCCAATTAAATAGCGCCGTGCGCACTCCGCCAATGTGCAAATATCCCGTGGGACTTGGGGCAAAACGGGTTCGTACGGTCATCGTTCATTCTCAGCGAATACGGCTAGGGACGCGTGCCAGGTTGGACCTGGGTTGATTAGAAGTGAACCGTTGGTGCTAGCCTCGGGCGTCGAAGGAGTTGAGACGCAATGAACGCAAGACATCCCAAAACCTATTGATATCGTCCATCGAATTGCGATCCCTCTTAACACCTTCGACGCCCGAGGCTAGCACCAACGGTTCACTTCTTGTCAATCCAGTATTGGATCAAGGCGTCATTCCTGAGAATGTAAACTAAATTGAAACATTGAGAAGTGACGTAGCGGTCGCTAAGCTGCACGGCGATCTTGTTCGTCGTCGCGCTGCAGGCGTTTGAGCTTCTTCCGTTCGGCTTTGCTGATACCCCGGGCGCTCTCCAAATTGATCGTTGATTGAACATCGGCGCTGGGCGATGTGCCCGGCAGAGGTCGTCGATCTTGAGTGGTTGGCTTCAAGTTCGTAGGGTTCGCTACACCATCGTTGTCGCTCTCAGTTGGCGGCGGCAATGCAAACGATGGGAATTTTATTTTCGGAAACTTCAGTTTTGGAATGCGCATCTTTGGCCAGTGAAGTTTCTTTTTCTTGCTTGGTACCGGCGCCGTTTCCGATTCTTGTTGACGGGATTTCTTCTTCGGCCAGACAACTTTTAATCGGCTCATCAGAGAACGCCGCGGCTGCGATGCGTCCAAGGAGGTTTCCTGGCCATTGGTATGCTTGGTCGAAGTTGCGGCAGGTTGCCGGGCTGTAGTATTTTGGGAACCAGTCGCCGACTGAATTTGCTCATCGGCTGGACTTGCCGACCTGCGCCACGTGAGAAAACGCTTCGACCAACCTGATCGCGGAGCTGCGTTTTGCTGGCCGGTGGTATTGCTCGCTGTCGATTGAGTCGTTGACGAATGAGTGGATGGATTCGGAATTTGGGGTGTGGCCGATTCCGAACGCTTGCGGAAGGCACCGAAAATGGTAGACCCCAACCGGCCCGCGCTAACCACTTTTTCGTACTCTGCCGCTTCGTCCGACATCCTTTCGGCGGGATCGGCCCCGCGGATCAACGACGCCGGTACGATTTTTCTCGACATATCAGCGATTTGTTTCCGCCAAGCAATTGGTTGGTCAGAAATCAATCCACCGCGCACGATAAAACGGCGTTGAGCCTCAATGTACACAAAACGCAAATAGAAGAGCCCGGACAACCAGATCGACGTCAAACCAGCCAGCCACAGAGTCGCTCGGCACCAGGAGCGCATCGGATGCGAAACATCCAGTTTCAGCATACTCTGGGCCGCTGCCAAGCTGCCAGCCCAACACAGCAAACCGAATAACCATAGAACCAAACTAACCGGGACCGATTTTAATTCCGTACACAGTCGCAATCCCAACATGCCGATTAGCACCGCCAAAGTTGCTTGGACGATCGCGTTTCCAGACCATCCCACCTGAACTTGGCTCCATTGATCGAGCGCCGCGCCGAATAACTGAGTAACTCTGGTGGTGGAGTCAATGCTGCCGATCAAGCACGTGAGTACCAACCAAAACCACAAGCGATACTCGCCTATATAATCGTCCAGCTTGTGTCGCCGTAGTTGAAAGGTCAGCACTGTCGTAACCAAGCACAATAACCACAGGTGGCTGGCGAGCCAAGCAGCCAAACTGCGAGGGTGACTGGCGTCCAAGACGCTGGCCACTGGATGCGTATCCCAAGGAAGTACTCGGCCAACAAAAATACCAAAGTGCGCGGCGGATAACAGCGTTGGCACAAGCACCGCAGCGAGTACAACGGCGCTCAAACTTCGCTTGCGAACTGGAATAAACTGCACAAGTCGATGCTGACAAGCGCGTCGTACTGATTGGCTATAACCAGCTCCTCGTTTGGGTTGTACTTCTTCAAATGCTACATCTCCCTTGGACGAACGACTGGCTCGAGTTCGCACCGGCGGTACTGTATCTTCACCTTGGGAAACGCTGTCTAGCAGTATGCGTTTTCTTCGATCCATTCTTGGATTGCGAGACAAAGGCATAGCGCACTCCAAACCGAACACGACAAGTACAATCACTTTGGGAGGTTACTTCGTTGAGAGGTTCGATGATTTTCCAAATTGCGTCAACCCTAATTGAGAACAATTGTCTGCACCTCCAACTGGGGGTCATGCAAAGCTTGATTCCTGCGCAATCTGAAAAACAAGTGAGCATGCAGGTCCAAAGGTGCCGATTTTACCTCCTTTATCTATCTGTTTTGAAATACTGTTTGACCATGTGCGATTTGTGACCTAGGTTTCCGTATCACCAACATTCGGCGCCTTCGTGTTCGCTGTGCCGCGTTTGAGAGTTTGCATTGCAATCGAACTTAGGAAAAATGGCTAACGAACGGACAATATCCACCGCATCCTGTCGTAGAGATGAAGCTACCGCTCAGAGTATTTCAGCGGCACCACAACGGGATGAACAAGAACTAGCGGCCGTGACCCGGAAATTGGAAAGCCGACTTCTGCGTGCCCGTCTAGGCCTAGCAAATGGCCTGTTCTTGGCCCTACGCGCAAAGCACGCTCCAACAGCGGCACATTCGCTACGGGTTGCGTTAAATTGTTCTACATGGGCTGATCACCGCCAAATGTCCGACGAGCAGCGAGCGCTGCTCGAAGTTGCCGCGTTGCTGCACGATATTGGTAAGATTGGTATCCCTGAACATTTGCTGCAAAAAAGAGGAACGCTGGTCACTGAAGAACTGGCTCTGATGGAATTGCACTACCAACTCGGAAGTGAAATTCTGCGAGGCGCTGGAGCCAGCCCTGAATTGGTCGAAATTGCCTGCAATTATCGCCAATGGTATTCGACCGAGAATCAAGTGGATAATCCTCCTTCGTCCCTTGCGGCCCGCATGTTGGCGATTGTCGATGCCTACGATTCGATGACCAGTGACCAAGTATTCCGCAAAGCAATGGGAGCTGATGTCGCAATCAGCGAACTGTTCGCGCTGGCGGGATCACAATTCGATCCCGAACTAGTAAGTGAATTTTCCAAGCTAATTGCCGAGAAATCGTCGGCTGCGGACGACGCGCGCACTGCCCAACGCTGGCTCCGCGATGTTGGTACCGATATGACGCCAGGATTTTGGCAGGAAGGGAACCAATCATCTGCCGGCGGTACGCGTCAACAAATGGTCGACGCGCTGTATCACAGCAGGTTGCTGGAAAGTACCAGCGATGCAGTAATCTATGTTGATAACGACGGGCGCATCCTCCACTGGAATCGCGCTGCCGAACGCATGACCGGCCGTGGAGGTGCACTGATGTTGCACCAGGTGTGGACTACCGAATTGATGGGCTTGCTAAATGAAGACGCATCGTCAATCAGCAGAGAGGACTGTCCGTTGCGCGAAGTGTTCAACACGCGTGTACAAGCGATTCGACGACAGCAATTGCGACATCGAGATGGTCGAAATTGTTACGTCAATATGCATTTATTACCGGTGACTCGACAAAATCGCGATCTGTGCGGAGCCATCTTTCTAATTCGCGATGCGTCGGCTCAAGCCAATCTCGAACAGCGAGTTCAGACACTCCACGAACGCGCCACGCGCGATCCGTTGACTGGAACCGCCAATCGCGCGGAACTGAATCGCCAATTGCCAGAATTTGTGAATTTGCACTTGGAAGGTGGAATTCCTGGCAGCATGATCATCTGTGACATCGATCATTTCAAGCGAATTAACGATACATACGGCCATCAAGCCGGTGACGATGCCTTGGTGGTCTTCGGCAGTTTATTGCGTGAATTAGCCCGCGAAAGCGATTTCGTGGCGCGGTATGGTGGCGAAGAGTTCGTCGTTCTCTGCTCGGGTTGCGATCTGCCGTCCGCAATCGTCCGCGCCGAAGAAATTCGCAAAGCCGTCGAACGACGCGGCATTCCAGCGCTGCGCGGTAATCCGGTCACGGCCAGTTTTGGGGTCACCGAAGTACATGTAGGTGATACCGACGAGAGCTTTCTCTCACGCGCTGACCGCGCGCTCTTACTTGCGAAGGAATCCGGTCGGAACCGTGTTATCCAGCTTGGCGCGGTGATCAAAGAGAAACCCGGTTCCGTAGGCGGAGGCAGTGGCTGGCTTGGTTGGTTTGGACGCCAATCCGAAGAACCGCTCATCGAAAAGTCGTACATCACTCCCGTGCCGAGCGAAATTGCTGTACAGAAACTCGGTGGTTTCATCAACGACCACAAAGGCGAAGTGCTCAAGATCGAGCCGAATCACCTGGTCCTGCGCGTTGATAGTCGCAACGTACCAGGAGTACAGCGCGGCGCGAATCGCCCTGTCGCCCTCACTCTAGACGTGCGGCTGGCGCGAGCCGACACTTCGTCGCCTGGTCGGCGCGATCAAATCTGCCACACGAATATTTGGGTCACAGTTCATTCTTCGAAAGCTCGCGATCGTCGTATCAAATCGGTGCTCGAAGAAGCCCACATGCTACTGCGTAGTTTCCAATCCTACCTCATGGCTCAGGAAACCGAATCAGAATCGCCTGACGCTCAAGTCGCCTCCGGTCGGCCGCAAGGTTAGGGTTTTTCCTCCATCGGGCAAGTACATATCAACCGATGACAGCCCGGGCAGCCGGAACCGTACTTGTCATGGATCGCTTGGCCAAGGTCGACTCCCGCGACGTTGGCGATGGTTGCTAGCCAAGCAAGCACATCGGCGAATTCCTCGCATTGCTTTTGGTGCGTTCCCTGGCGCAACGCGGTCGCTAATTCACCAACTTCTTCCATCAACCACATAAACGTGCCATCAATTCCGCGCTGGACGTCCTTTTCGTAGTACATCTCGCGAATCTTGTGTTGGAAATCGGTCAACGATACATCGGGTTGATTGGTCATGGTTCGTCAAGGTGTTTGTGGGGACTGTTTCAGCGGTGCAAAAAGAAAGAGTATCAGGGCGCCTTGTCCGCGGCGGTCGGCGATAAGTCAACCATACGCGCGTCCAGCCAAATCACGTGGTCGCCCAGTGGTCCTATGTCGGCTTGGTCCGTATTGATCACGACGGTTTGCGCGCCAGTGATATCAACTTCGACGGCTTGCGGAGGGGTTCTTGCATGAATTGGTCGCGACGTGAATGCTTCGACTAACTTGCCATCGCGCACCAAAATTACTTTGCATAACACCGACCCGAGGTCCTGCGACGTGGCCTCTGGCGGAGGCGCCATTACAATCTCCGCCAGAAATTTCCCTGCGGATCCGTCCCATCGATACGCGGCTTGTGAAGGGCTGTGCATCGACAACCCTTTGGCAACGAATCCGTCGGCAAATACCAGCGGGCGTCCATACAAATCGCGATCTCTTCCAAGATCCCACTTCAACGATGAACTGCCCAAGTACCGATACAGAGTTGGTGCGAAGTCACTGACCCAAGCCGTTTTGCTCGGCGAACCGATAATATAGTCAACCGCCGTAGCAAACCGAGCACTATCGTCCAACGATTCGATCTCAATCGGCAACTCCAACTGCAATCGCAGTTTTCCCAACGGATTTCGCGACATACGGCGAACATTCAACAGCGAACCGTCCCGAAGTGCTATCGCGGCTGCGGCAGGACCACGTAAGATCGGCGGCTGCAGCGCTGGGCTGAAGACGATCGCCTGCACTTCATCGTCGAGAACCAGTTCGGTTTTTTTGCCAGATGATTCGAGCGCGAAAACTGCTGCGCTAGCTTGTTCAGTGTCTCGGTTCGCTGGCCCCGGCAGAATCGAGAGAATCCCGTTCATCTTGCGACCATCCTCCATCCAAATAGAGTCCTTATCTCCTTGGGCGGACGTCATCTGCGATTGCAATCGAGACCAATCCATGGCTCGTACGGGAGCTGACACTACTACTCCCCGGCAAAGAGCTAACGGAATTCTGATCGTATTTAGCCAGTCGTTTTCGTAAATCGTGGCTACCTTGGCGTCGAATTCTAGGCGTCCAACGATCCAGCTACCGTCGGCCAGCCACAGCACCGAGCAATTCTGAGGAGGTTGCCAAGCTCCCCAGCGCACGACCTCGGACGCAGTTAAGACTCGCGAAGTACCTTCGGATCGAAATGAAAACTTCAGCGGCTCGCTGAGATCTTCTAATCGCGCATTCTCAGATGAACCGCTGGAAGTGTGTAAACGAAAGTACTGTTCCTGCGCTGTAGCACACTTGTCTTTCACCGCCCAGGCGAGAACAATCGCCAAAGTCATGACCATTACGCCATAGGAGTCAAGCTGCCTCATCGCAGTATCGCAATATACGTTAGTCGGAAGCAAAGTCACAGCTTGCGGCGTTCCTTGGTCGTCGGTGAACTCTTGCGCTGAACTTCGTTGAGGATCGAGTCCAACGGATCGGTGGTTGATTTTTTATCGAAAGCTCCTTTTTCAAACCGCCGGACTGCTCCCGGGTTTCTCGCTGCTTGTGCTGCCTCGAAAATGCGCATCTGGCTGATATCTGCAAGATCATTGCCAGGAGGCACCGGCAACCATCCGACGCTCTTGGGGACGTAGTTAACATCCTCGATCGGGTTTGGGCTGGTACCTGTTCGGTCGATGGCGATAGACTGGAGATGTTCCTCGTACACACTCAAATCGTAAATGATCGTCGGTGGAACCGGAGTTACAAACTGGCTTTGAGTCCACACGCCGCTGAGAGAACGAATCTCACAAGTTTCGACCAACGTAGCACCTGCGTCGCGGTCCAAGGTCAACGTAGCTCGCGATTGAGGTTCGATTCGCACCTGACTAAGCGGCTGCCCAGTTCTTCGTCGATCAGCAACCAGCACAATCAACGCATAACGATGCGAATTGATTAATTCCAATTGCGCCGGCTCTAGGGGAGGGTTGGGTCGGATTTCGGTATGAGAGGTGCGCCACACTGGTTCTACCGGGACGAAGTTTGGCGGAACGATGGGCAACCACATTTGATGAGACGCGTTGGCCAGCGGATGCAGGCCGAAGCCCGGCCCCTGACCTCCTCCCAAAACTAATCCCGGAAACAAAGCACTCTCGAAAACAAACTGACCGAGCGCCATTGGCGACGGTACGACTTGCCAGAGCTGGCGCGAATCCCCCAGAGGCGGTTCAAGCACCAATGATCGGTTAGAACTGGTTGCCAGCGCTGTTATTCGCCCGTTATCGTACCCGTGCAATCGCACCAATCCGCGTGACGCGGGTACCACCAACCAATCTGCCTCGCGACCGCTCGGCGCTGGGATCATTGCCAAGCGATTGGTTCGAGTCCGCGCGAGTGTCCACGATTGACCGCTTTCATCGTGCACTGTCAATTGCAACGTTGTTGGTTGATTTGCCGTACCTTGCGCAAGAGCGGCGAAGAACCTCGACGCCTCGGGCGACATGGTTCCCGCAAAGCCTGCAGTGCGAGAACGCAGCGGTGTTTCCAATTGACGATCCATCGCAGGTTGTCGCGCACGCAGCGGCCGAATCGTCATTTGACTAATTCGATAACTGATCGCACCTCCTGTCGCAACTTGGCCAATCTGCAGGTTACCGATTCCGGAAGCTGGCCAGCGAAGAATCTGCCGTTCACGACTGCTGAAATAGCCTAACCATTGGCGGTCTATGGAATCGTACAGCGCCTCGCGCATGTACAAAGTTTCATTGCCGCGAAAGTCGATCACGCGCAGCGAATCGCCGTCCATTAATACTTGCGAATTCTCGTTTGAGCGCGGTGCGACCAATTCGAATCGCTCCTGTGCAACCGCACTTTCAGTACAAGGTGACAGCAGTAGTAGTAACGAAAACAGCCGAGTAACGTGAGCACAATTTTTGAGTGGCATAACCATCAAGCCTGTTTTTTCGAAATCGGTTGAAAACGCGCTAACGCTGAAAAATTGGCAAAACGGTGCGTGGCATATTCAGAATAAGACAGGCCATCGCAGTCCCATATTCGAGGCTGTTGTAATCGAACCAACCTCCCTGAGTCGTTCGCAATGGGACAATCATCTTCTTTAGACGCGTATACCAACGGACCCACGCAGCTCCACCACGATGCCAAAACGCCTGAGCTGAATAATAATGTGCGTAATAGAAAAAACTGTTGCGTTCGAGCGAACTATTCAGGTTCAAATTTGATTCTAAGTAGGCGATGGCATCGTCGACCTCCTCGCCTTCGTAAATGCCTGCGTTGTACAAGGCCACTACGGCCGCAGCAGTCAATGGGAAACGGCTGGCACCGCCGGTCAACTGATACATGAATCCGCCATCTGCATTCTGACTACGACGAATGTAGTCAACAGCTTTGTCGATTGTCTCCCTGGGAACGCCGATACCCGCATTTCGCGCCGCGCGCAAAGCCATAACTTGGCACACTGTAACGGATAAATCAGCTTCATTGGGCCGCGGGTCATACCGCCAACCGCCTTGCGAATTTTGCGAGCGAACTAACAGTTCAACTGCGGACGACAGCGCTGGCCGAACATTCAGTACCGCGTCGTTGCCGTACAGCTCGGCTAGAAACAACGTGGCAAATCCATGTTCGTACATGGGGCCGTGAGACGTGGCGCCCATTGCGGTAATAAAACCACTTTCCTGGGCATTAGCAAGTATATATCCACCTAACTGCCGCAACGCTTTGCCTGCTGAACCGATCCCAGGCCGAATGCCGCGGCTCAAGAAAGCCAATCCGGCAAGCGAACAGACACCGATGTTTTTGCCGCCTTCGTTGCTGAGAAAACTGCCATCGGGATTTTGTCGTGCGATTAATAGCGACAGCCCACCTCGAATCGCGTCATCCACTTCCTTGGAATAGCTCTCGTCCAAGTCGATTCGCGGTGGTATATCTTCAGCCAACGTTTCAGTTTGCACCAGACCAACGGTGGCCATGCCCAACCCGCCATTCAAACCAGCTCGCAAAAATTCGCGTCGCTTTGGCGACCGCGGATTGTCATGCTGAAGTTGAATAAGAGATTCTAACTCGCAATTCGGAATTTCGATACGTGCTCTATCTCTCGCTCGCGCTTGTTGGTTCTCATCGCAGGAGTTCATTTCGCCAACTCGCGATAATAGGCATTAATCTGTTCTTGAAAACTTGGCAAGAACTGCTCGACCATCCTTGATTGCATCTGCTGTCGAACGCGATCGGGCAACTGCCCCCATACTTTCTGCTGCATTGCGCGTGGGTCCGCTAACTGAACTTCGGTATTCCGCGCTGCGGTGCTTTTCAGCTCGCCACGATCTGATGCGCCGGGAATTTGATCGCCTGACGATTGATTCTTGGCATCACGTTCCTGCTTCCCTTGATCGGCGGCGGTTTGAGTACCGGAGCGTTGTTTTCCACTGGCTGGCTCACGCTGGGTTTGTTCGGTCTTCTGCTGAGCCGATTGACTGGATCGCGAATCGCTCGACTTGGACGAGTCTTGCGAGGATCTACCGAGTTGCTCAATTAACTCGTCCAATTGTTTGACAATATCGGCCTGGACTTGCCGAGTCGGTTCATCGGTCTTACCATTTTGCAGCATACCGGCAGCGGCAAACATCTGCTGACGCACTGAATGCAACGGATCTTGCTCAGGCCGACTTTGATCCTGTTGGAGTTGAGACCTTTCTGTCGGCGCTGCTGGTGTCGCTATTTGTTCGGTTTTCGGCGGTTTCATGAGCAGGTCCAACAAATCATCGGTCAGCTCTTTGGTATCCGTTTGAGACTTGATTGGAGCGGCTGGCGGCGAGCTTGCTGCAGTTTGCGAATACAGACTGGGCGTCACTAGCACCAACTGGATCGCCATCAGTCCACAACGCCAGCACGCAAATATGGTGTTATTCCCAAACTCAACTCGTGCCCATCTCATTGAACACTCTCCCGTGATTGTTGATTTCGGATCTGCTCGACCAACTCCTGCACTTGCTGCCCCAAAGATCGTTGCTGGACGGACAATTGTCCTAGTCGAGTAGCGCGACCCACGGAATCCAGTAGTGCCTTGTCTTCGTCCAATTGGCGAGTTTCGCGATTTACCTCGGCTTGCAATCCCCGCAACAATTTTAAGCTCGCGACCGGCGGTGTAGTTGGTTTTTTCGATTCGCTGTGTGGTTCAGAATCGGGAGGCGAATCAGCCGCCTGGCTCGATGCCGATTGCGAGTCAGCATTAGGATGGCCTAGAGCGGTCGAGGCGATTTGCAGTTTACGCAGCGCGGCATCGGCCGCAGTGTGCGCTTCGGGTCGAATTCGGTTTCTTTGTATCGCCGCCACGCTGCGCTGCATGTCGTTTTCGGCTTGTGACAATACCCAACTGAACGCGGCGAGTTGGTTCGCTTGCTGGCGAACTTCCTGCACCATTTGCCGCACGGCCTCCTGCCGCATCGCTAGCAACCGCAACTCGTTCGATCGCATTTGCACCGCGGACTCCTTCCCCAATGAGCTTTCTTCATGCTGACCGGTGGAGTCGGATTCGCTGCCATTGTCGGGCGTCTTATCGAGATCCGTCACAATCGGCGTTTGCTGCCGGACAAGCTGATCGAGAGCAACATCCATTTGAAACATTTGTTGCTGCGCGAGTTCACTTGCGAGTCGTTGGGAGCGCGCCGCGGACGACTGGGCCGCGCGAGCAAGCTCTTCAGCGGCCGCTTGGGCCGACAGCGTGGCTGCGTCCATGTGCCCCTTGCTCGCTTCGGTGCTCGCGTCGAGTTGATGATCCCGAGCTGTCGCCGCCATTTGCGATTCGGTGGTACTTCGCTGGTGCTCCAACTGGCGCACCAAGCGATCCGTTTGGCTGTGCAATTCTGCCTGGCGATCCGCCAAAGCTTGTGCACTACTTGAGTTTGCGTTAGTTGCCTTAATTTGCTCGGCGAGCAATTTTTGGCGATCTGCCAAATCGGCGAGTTTTCCGCTGGCGGCTTGGGAATCAGCCAACAGATCCGCCAACGAATCTTCGGCTGATGGACTCAACATGCGCAGCGATTGATGAAGCGAATCCGCAACTCGCTGCTGAATCGCCGCAGCTTCTGAGAATTGATTATGATTGATCTTTTCCGCCGCCTCGCGCATGGCTTGGCTGAGCTGTTGGCTGACGATCGACTGGCGAGCGGATTCGATGGACTGCTCCACTTCCGGTTCCACAGGCAACTGTTTATTGAGCAAGGATTTGGCCTGGGCCATCAATTCGTCCAGCGACCTAGCCAAACCAAGCTGGTCCGCTCGCAGTCCAGTTTTGCCGGCTTCGATATCAAGCGAGTTGCCGTTGCCGGACTGAGTAATTTCCAATTGGCTGACCTCGCGTTTGAGTTCCTGCTGACGGTTGAGGACTTGCGCCAACTCTCTACGAACCTCGCGAGCCGATTCGCTCTCGGCCAGTTGTTTGGCCAAAGCCTCAAGTTCCTTCTGGGACTTTTGAATGCTGCTTACCACCTGACCTGTGCTTTCGGAAATTTTAGCGGTCATCGACGGGTCGTTCGTACTGGCAGAACGAGCTTGCGCGGCCGCTTGTTGGCTGGCACTGGACGCGTGTGCAAGAGAACTGGCTGCGGCCGCCGCGACATGCTCGCGAAGTCGCATCAGCTGCTGCGCCGAATCTGATTTCTCTAAGCGGTTCAAACGCACTCGCTCGAGCAGCGCGTCGATGTCGGCGAGGACGCTGGAAGATTCGGCTGCCAAGCCTTGTTCAATGGATTTCTGCAATTGAGCAATTCCTGCCAAAGCGTCGATTTCGTCGCGCCGCAGCATCTTGGATTCGCGTACGACGGCATCCGTGCGCTGTGCGAGTTGCAAGTTTCGGCGCTCGAGCTGGACCAATTGTTGGAGTTGGTCGAAAATCTTCGATTGCTCATTTTGCAGTTCAGCGGCGACATCCTGCGACGATCGCACTTCCACCGATTGCGGTTGACTGCGCGTTACTTGGCCATGGTTGTCGCGAGCCTCCAACCACAACGTATACTTTTGACCGTCAGCCGGCGCAAGATGTTCCGCGAGAGTCAGCTCCGAGTCGATTTCCAAGCGATTGATACCCGCGGGATTCGAATTGACATTTTCTTCCGGAGATCGAAGTACGTCGGCGCATTTCCAGAGTGCAATCGACCCTTGCTCCGGAGCTTGTTCAGCATTCAATTCCCAAGATAACGAAACACTCTCGAGCGCGAGATCGTCCGACGCTTGTCCACGCACATGCAATAAAGATTGCGACGATGTCAGCGGCGAATCGAGCTGCTGAAAAACGACCAATGGCGGCTGGTCGTTACGCACATTCATCGTCCAAGTTGTCGGGTAAGTTAGTTCCAGCCCTTGACCAGTAGTAACCTGCAATCGCCAAGTCAGGGAATGTTCAGCGAGTAATGGCGTGCCCTCAAGTCCGATCAAAGTCAAATTGCGGCCAGCGTTGTCCAAGGAAGCGATCCACTGGTTGGTTGAAAGGGCAAGGCTTGGATCCGAATCCGCGGTACTTGCGTTCGATCTATCCCCAACGCTCGCATTGGCAACAGAAGAATTTGAGATGGGCATTACTTCGACGGAACGAACTGGAGCTACAAAAGTTCCACGGAACGACACACGTGTTCCACTGAGCACCTCGATATGACTGCCCACTAGTTCCTTGTTTGCTTGTCCGGTGTACGTAGGCGGTTGGATGGAAAAGGCCTGTTCGCTTAGTTCTGGTGCCGCCCCGACCGCGATACGACGCCACGGCATGTGCGAGTCGTCACCTCCTATGGCCCGAATCTCTATGGCTTGGTCGATGTTGGCGATCGATGCCACAGCGACCGTGCGCAGATTTCGCATCGGAAAATATCGAGTCGCTGTTTCGCCTTGGCCAGCAATTTCTGCCGAGCGAACAACCAATTCAACATATTCTGGAAGCTGCCCTCGGTCATCGGTAACTTCGATTTCCAGACTGCTGCCCAAGGCCACGATGTTTGGAGCGTTGAGAATGCGGAGAAGATTCTCGCGAGGCCACGATTGGGGTGACCAAGGCAACATGAGCCGCGTCAGCGCTAAACGACTCTCCGTTGGCTTGACCGCTACGAATACAATCAGTCCCACTATTACGACACCTAACAGGCAAGTTGATTCCCAGAGTCGTCGCGAAGAAAGTTGCGAATATAAATCCAGGCCGTCGTGGCGTTTGCGCCAGTCCACTAGAAAGGCATTGCGGAATGTCGGCGAACCGAATCGCCAATCATCCTTGGCAACTGACGAGACTTCTAATGCGTCGACAAGTCCGTCACAGTTCGTAGTTCGCTCGATGCGCTGCGCAAGTTCGACTGGAGTAGGTTCGAATTGCCAGGCAGGTACCAGCAACCATGCACCGACACCGGTAATCAGCAGCAACCAAGTTGCACTGGCCAACCACCGCAATCCCAGCTCGTCCCAACGAAAGATCATGTCTGCGAAAACTAGAGCCAGTGTTCCCAACGTCACATAAACGAACCAAAGCATGAGCGACCGCAGTCGGTAAATTCGTCGAGCCGAGGCCGACAATCGCTGCATTCCCAAGAGCAGCCCTCTGCGCACTTGCTCGACAGACGGCGTCTTAGTTACGACCGATATTTCAGTGGACTGTGTAGACAAGTAACACCTGGTTGAATTATTCCCTTAAACCTCAATCTCCAGTAACGAACGTCTTTTTGGAACCCATCGCTTTCGCGAAGGGGTGTTTCTCCTGCTCCATTTGAATATCATCGGTGGACAAGCAAGTAATCAGGAGTCGCGGTGGACTATGACTCTCGTTATTGTAGAGCCGACAGTATACATTTGCACCAACAAGCGAAACATTTGGTTAGGAAGTAGGGTTTGCCGGAATCTAGGTTGAGGAGGGAGTTTCAGCAACCTATGATTGCGACCAAACATCACAGCCTAGATGGATGGAATTTTCGAATCATCGCCAGGGGCTGAGTGAATCTCATGAACGTTGATTGGCACCGGCTGTTTGGGTTGGCATTGATGGACTTTTTCGCCGGTTCGCCGTGGAAGGTCGATGTCGAGAAGGACCTATCGGTCAAACAGCAGTATTTGGATGTAGTAATTTTGCGACGAGAGCCTGGCGAGTTTATCGGTAAGCTGCCCGATGGACTTGATCATTTGGCCGATCACAATTTGCTGACCTACAAGTCGCACCATGAGCCGTTGAATGACTGGTCTCTTAAGGAGTTGTCCGCCCACTATGTCAACTATCGCAAGTTGATCGCGCCAAAATCGGACGAATTGGCGCCCGAATCAGTCTTTCAGCTATTCGGAGTCTGTACGAGGTTTCCGAAGAAGCTGGCCAGCCAAGTGTCCTTGAAGAGCTTACAAACGGGCGTTTACGAGGTCTCTCGCGGAACGGACAAAATCCGCATCATTGTCTTGAGCGAAATCCCACGAGAAGAGCATAATAGCATTTGGCATTTATTCAGTGCCGACCCGGAAAAGGTGCGATTTGGTGCCGAGCACCATCGCCCGAATACCAGCGACTCCTATAGAATGCTCTGTCAGTTGTTGGATGTCTACCGAATCGAGGGTTTTCCCATGCCATACACAATGGAACAGTTTCGCGAAGAATTTGACAACTACTATATCGAAAAAATTCCTGTCGAGAAAAGGCTGCATGGATTGAGCGCGGATGAACTTGTACGCGGACTTTCGGACGAACAACGACGAAAACTAATTGAAAAGCTCGTGCATGCAAAGAACCATTCAGAGGTATCTGAGCCCGGCGATTCTGTCGATTCATAACGCGCCAAGAATTTGTTCTCAGAGTGTTGGTTTGAACATCTGTCGTCGTTTGATTCGGTTCGTCGTCAGTCTACAACTGGTCTCATAAAAGTGCGCGCTAGCTCGCGGCGCGGTAGCCGTTGCCTGGACTGGACGCTAGTTTCCAAATGTAACGATCACAGTTGCTCCTACCAACATGATGATTGATGCGAGCAAGCGTCGGCGAAAATGTGCCTCGCCGAACAATCGATTTCCGAGGAACACGCTCACAATGCCACCCAACTGAAACAGCGACAATGCGTAGCCCACCGGAATCCTTTGAAAGAGAATAATGGTCAACCCTTGCATGGCAAGAAGAAACAACGCGATCCCAATTACTTGACGGGATCGACCGAGCACCGCCAATTCGGTTTGCAAAATGCGTGACGCGAGGGATTGTAATCGAGAGTCTAACTCTCTGACAGCTTGCGAATTGGACGGTTGGTCGCACTCGACTGACGACACATAGCTTACCGAACGGTCCGTGTCTCGAGGCTTGGCTGCCAACCAAGCCCAGGAGAACAGGATTAAACGGTTCTTGATGGACCAGACAACCAGCGCAATCAGCCAACTGAGTAGACACCATTGCGCCAAGACGCTCCAAGAACTTGCACCATCCATTGATCGTTTGAGGAACACTGAGGCTGTGGCTGTCAGAACAACCGCAATTAATCGGTCTCGAACACCGGGATGCCCAAACAGTGCGCTCCATGACGCGAGGCCAGAACGCCAATTTGAATCTGCGAGAAAAAAAGTTCCCGCAAGCACAATCAACATGCCTACCCAACCCACGAGACTCGGAAACTCGCTCAGCACGATCATTGCGAGCAGCACACTGACCACTGGCTTGAGGCAGTTCAGAGGACCATAAATCGACAGGTCGGTGCGTTGCAGCGATCGCAGCAGCAGCCAATTCCCTGGCATTTCTAAAATGCACGCCGCCAACATCCAGCCCCATTTTGCCGAACCGTTGCGATCAAAGGTGTCAATTCCCAGGTCAGCGAGCACCGCGGGGCACCACCAAGCAGACGTCACGAGGGTCATCCACGACCAAATTGCGACCATCAAAGTCATTGCGCAGACATTGCGCTGGAACATCCGTTTTTGGAGCACATTGGCCCAGCTATTGACTGCGATGCGGCCGAAAACCAAAACTCCGCTGAGCATTCCATCAACCACTATTGGACTCCACTTATCGCGTCTAAAATGCTCGCTTCTTGCTCAGCCAAACTGAATGCTCAGGAACGCTGACTTTCGCTGTTGTAGTTTTCTATGACCGGCGGACACGCTCGCGTCAATATACAAAACGGGAAACTCTTTGCGGCGTGCGAAATCACTAGTGACTACTCAGATCTCGTTACGGAAAGCCACCGATGTCCGATAGCAGTTTATACGAGAATCCACTTATCAGCCGGTACGCGTCACGCGAAATGGCCGCTTTGTGGAGCACGGAGAATCGCACTCGGCTATGGCGTCGATTGTGGATTGTGCTGGCCGAATGTGAACAGGCGCTTGGATTATCCATCACGTCCAATCAAATCGACCAACTGAAATCGTACGAGACCATTCTGAATCTGGATGTGGCTCGAGATTTTGAACGAAAATTGCGACACGACGTGATGGCCCACGTGCACGCTTATGGCGAGCAATGTCCAGATGCTCGCGGCATCATTCACTTGGGCGCGACAAGTTGTTATGTCACCGACAATGCCGATTTGATCTTGATGCGCGATGGACTCGGAATGATTGTCAATCGCTTGGCAACAGTAATACTTAAGCTCGCCGATTTTGCATACCAATTTCGTTCACTGCCCTGCCTGGCCTTCACACATCTGCAACCTGCTCAGCCGACCACCGTGGGCAAACGAGCTTGTTTGTGGGCATACGACTTGGTACTCGATCTGGGTGAATTACAGCACCGGCTGGTAATGCTGAAAGCGCGGAGCGCCAAAGGCACTACCGGCACTCAAGCCAGTTTTCTGCAGCTCTTTGACGGCGATCACGAAAAAGTTCGGCAGCTTGATCGCATGATTGCGAATCGTTTGGGGTTTGAATCCAGTTACGCAGTGACCGGCCAAACTTACTCGCGAAAAATTGATAGCCAAATTGTCGATACCCTGTCCGGAATCGCACAAAGCGTTCATAAAATATCCACCGATTTGCGATTGTTGGCCAGTCGCAAGGAAATCGAAGAGCCGTTCGAAAAGGACCAAATTGGTTCGTCCGCCATGGCTTACAAACGCAATCCGATGCGCAGCGAACGCATCTGCTCGCTGGCGAGATTCGTTACCAGTCTTCAATCGTCGACCGCTGCCACGGCATCGGTCCAGTGGATGGAACGCACGCTGGACGATAGCGCCAATCGACGCCTCGTTATTCCTCAAGCATTTCTGGCTGTCGATGCTTGTTTGATTCTCATGCAGAATGTCACTGAAGGCTTGGTCGTATACGAAAAAACGATTCTCAAGCACTTGCAAGAAGAATTGCCTTTCATGGCAACCGAATCGATCATGATGGCTGCGGTCCAGCAGGGTGCCGACCGCCAAGAAGTCCACGAAATCATCCGCCGCCACAGTCAAGATGCTGCTCAGCGCGTCAAGCAACAGGCGCTGGACAACGACTTGCTCGATCGTCTCAAGAGTGAACCATTGCTGCGCAACGTCCCCATCGACGCATTGACTGAGCCATCAGCCTACGTTGGCCGCGCACCCGAGCAAGTCGATGAATTCCTGGCCGAGATAATTCAACCGATTCGCGACCAATATGCTCGCGAGACCGTAGCCGACGCGATTGTCAACGTCTAAGGAACCCCTTTTTTCGCTGCGTGGATCACGACCATGAGCCTTTCCAAAAGTTGTTTCTGAAAGAAGTCATTTTGATTATTGGGAGTGTCGCAAATGCGGCAAGCTCGACTGACTCTCGCGATCTGCGCTCGCCGCGAATTGACGCAAGCTATGAACTACAAAAGGTTTGCACCAATGACCCCAACGACACCGAGAATTGGCACGGCAAATGATAATAGCCATTCGATGAAGTTATCGGTGGATTAAATTTAAGGAGTGGGGCGATGAATCGGCTAAAAGCAATAAGTACTTTGTTTATCTTAGCGACCATGGTGCTAGCCATTGGCACAAGCGCTGATGCGAGAACGGCTGAATGGAGTTCCGTGATGGGGGAAGCGCGGGCGCTACAGCGCGCAGCGCGAGACCTGTGTCGCGCAATCGACCGGACGCGCGATCCATATGCCGAGCGTGTGTCGGCTCGTTTGCACGAATCCATCGACTCGTTGGTGAGCATGCTGGATCACGACGCCTGCATTGAAGAAGTGCGCAGTGCGCAACACGAAGTCGCGATTTGGCTCGAGAGGACGGCAGCGTCCATTGAAGGCCGGTGCGAACTGCGCGAAAATCCGCGCGTAGTAGCGGCGTTCGAAAACGTTGCCGGACGTTTAGACAATGTCGCCAACCGTATCAATCAAATCATCTTGCCAAATCACGGGTTCAACCGCAGGCCGATTCTGTTTCCGCCTTGCCCGCCTGTACGTATATTGCCATATCCTTTTCCGATAACGGCGCCTACTCCTCGGCTCCCGCCGCAACCTAGGTTGACCATTCCGTTAGCCAGAAATCCTGGCGATTGGCATCAAAGCAATGTGCCCGGCTATGTTTCTCCTGGAAGTTGGCATTACACGCAAGTGCCAGGAGCCATTTCACCAGGAAGTTGGCACCATACCAATACACCTTGAGCCGGTTGCACTCGCCCAGGTATAGGCGAGCCCAATACGCTCTCTATTATCAGGCCAGCGAACGAATATTTTCTACTTCAGCGAACACAAGAACGCGACTAGATCTGCTGCTTCTTGGATAGTCATGTCGCGGAGCAATAGATCAGGCATTAGTGATGTGGGACGCGGAACGAACACTTCGACATCCGCGACCTTGGTACGCACTTCTTGGTTGGCATTGTTGCGCATCACGATTTCTTGGTCGTTCTTTTCAACGAGCAGTCCAGTGATCACATGCCCGTCTACGGTCTCTAGCAGATAGGGTATGTATTTAGGCTCGATGAACTTAGAGGGTTCCAGGACATGGGTGAGCATTTCCGTAGGCGGATATTTCTTGCCGATCAAACTAAGGTCGGGACCCAACAATTCACCAGTGTTTCCAATTCGGTGACAACTTTTACATGATGTCGTGCCATCGCGAAAGAATAGCTGTTTGCCTTTCGCGGTATCCGCAGGCATCGCTAGCAGTTCGGTTGAATTTACTACCATTCCGAGTCGTTTGACACGCTTCGATGGCGGCACAAATCGCTCAAAGAGATCGCGAATTTCCGCTTGCTGGTGCTCGATGGCAACTGCGACAATTTCTTGTCGAATCAAGCCTGGAAATTCATTACGCTCGATGTGTTTGAGCAGCATCAGCGCGCCACGCGTCGATCCCGTTAGTTTACGCACAGCTTCGACTCGCATTTCGGGTGTGCTGCTCTCGATTGACACCAGCAATTTTTCCAGGTCCTGCGTTTGCGGCGCGAGTGTCGTTGCGGATTTTGGCAGGCCCGCTATCCACTGGTGGATCATCGCCACCGCTTCCTCGTCGACGACCTGTGAACCCAAGCGCGGCATGCGGCCGCCACCGGCAGTAGCCACCCGGTAGTGCAAAACGGAACCTAGCGGGTCTCCGGGGGCAATCAGGCGCGCGTCGGAGATCCCAAATCCGCCTTGAGAAGGTCGAACATCGAGCATCTTTGCATCTTCGAGCTTCGTTTCGAATGCCAGTTGGATCGTCGCAGTGCCGCCGGCATGCATTTGGTGACAGTGTGCACAATTGACATGCAAATAGGACTTAACGCGCTGATTGAGGTCGTTCCTGGAATCATACGGGTTCGATAATTGAGATGCTTCGCCGATATCTTTAGGAACTTTGCCTGTGAGCAACCCGATACTTAATAGTTTGGCGATTTGATTCTCGGTGGACCCATCACTAGCATTTGTCGAACTAAGCGGGCGATTCAGTTGGCCGACGGAAAGCCCCAGCAATGACGCGGACTGAAGTCCATAGTTGGCGGATTTTTTCTCAACCCATGAATTGTGGCAAAGCTGGCATTCGGCACGACTGGCGACTCGATAGTCTTGTTGACGAACGCCGTCCAGCGCCCGCTGATCACGAATTTCGAGCGGAATACTAGTACCCTGGGCTGAGACCAAGTCAGCATCCGACTGATCTGCGTTCCACAGGTAAGTGTATGGGCGCCAGGTTCCCTGCTCGCGATGAAGAATTTGCGTCTCTAATCGGCGCCCAGACTTGGTAACTCCATGGTCCATGTCGATGCTTACAGTTTTTGCCACAACCGACCCGTCCGGGAACGACCAATTCTGTTTGTCTTCGATCTCGATTGCGGCAGCCCCAGGGACCGCCAGCCATCGCTGTGCAGATGTAAAATCAGCCCATGGCTCTGCATTGACGGAGTACGGCAAGACGCCCGGAGCGGGTGTTTGCAGTTTCGTCGACGTGAAGAGTCCAGTTTGACTCAGCTTGCGAGGAAAATTCTCGTGATTGCTGGTGACCACATTCTTCGCCAAACGATAGATTTGCGGAGCCACTTCATGGTCGAGCAAGTACAATTCACCCGCGCGATTCTCTCCGAACGCAACCAACTTTAGCGGCGTATTTGCCAGCTCAATACGCGACGCGACCTTTTGGCCATCCCACTGAAGAGCCCAAACTTTTCCAGTCTGAAAGTCGCCGTAGATATACTTGCCGCGCAGCTCGGGGAATAGGGTCCCATGATAGACAAAGCCGCCAGTAATCGACGCCGCTTCTGAATGTGGATGCATGGTTGTTGGCGGCAGAATCGGCGTCGGTCCGGGTTTCGTATCCGGTAACACAGGTTGGCTGCCTTCGATGATCGGCCAACCATAGTTACCTCCGCGCTGGACGCGATAGATCATCTCCCACAACTGCCATCCCACGTCGCCAACCCACAGATCGCCATTGACGCGATCAAAGCTCATGCGCCACGGGTTACGAAATCCGTAAGCCCAAATTTCCGGTCGCGCATCGGTTATTCCAATCAGCGGATTATCAGTTGGCACACGATAGGGCTTGCCATTTTCCTCGTGATCGACGTCGATGCGCATGATCGACGAGAGCAAGTTGGTAACGTCCTGACCGGCGCGGAGCGGATCAGGTGGATCAGGCCCGCCGCCATCGCCCGCTGAAATGTACAAGTATCCGTCATGACCAAACTTCAAACAGCATCCGTTATGGCCTCCCGACAACCAAGTGATGATCTTCTTTTCCGATGCGACATCGACCGTCGGTGGATCGGAATTGGTTAAGCGGAATCGCGATATGACCGTACCGTCGGTGTTCTCGCGTCCTCGTAGCGTGCACACGTAAATGAACCGGTTTTCTTCAAACTTCGGATGAAATGCGAGAGCATACAGGGCGGTCATATCGGGATGAGATTTTTTAAAGTCATGCACCAATTCGAGTTTGGGATTGGGATGGTTATCCAAGCAGGCAAAGATTTTTCCGCCCTGTTCGACAATGAACATTTGATCGCTGTTGGGTGGGAAGCCAATATCCAGCGAACGTTCAAATTTCAAATCCGCAAACGCAACTTCGGCTCGGTAAGGCAACGGTGGATCAGGTGTGCCCACAATCTTTGAGCTGGTCCACGGAGTCCTTGGCGCCGAACTAGCGGAATCCTGAGCGAGGACCGCAGAATTAACGATCGCAAAAATCGCTCCCAAGATTCCCAGCATTTCCCAGCCGTGCCTCCACAAACACGTCGATGGCCGACCGGTGAAATCATTGCATTTCATACACTTAATCCTCACGAACAACTTAAATCAGTTTGCCGTTTCAGTTGCGGAAATAGTCGTGGTTCGCCTCACGAACCAACGTAATTTTGCAGAACGAACCGCGACTATCGCAATCAGCATGTCAAGCATCATGCGCTCTGTCAACCACATGCGCGCACAACTTCAGGCGTTTGCTAATGAACGGTTGGTTCTACGGAATCGCGCAGTTCTTCGGCGGTGATGGAAATTAGAGAACTGCGATTGCTTTGCTTATTCTTAACGACATGCACGTAAGTTCCCACGTGCGATTCAGTTACCTTTACTTTTGCATCTAAGGGAGCCGCGATGAGCAGTTGTAAGCCGAATTGCTGGAACAATTGCAACGCGTACTCTGCATGTTGATCGTCACTGCGCGAAAACATCTCGTCCACCATTACGAAATGAAAACGATCCGGGGACTCGTTGAGCGGATCGAGGTCGTATTGATACGCGATCGCGGCGACGAGTACGAGGAATGCCAACTTGCCTTTTTCTCCGCCGGATTGTCCAGTGCCACCGTCATAGAAACTGAGAGATTTCCCGTTTGCTCTATCCTGTTCCCGCGCTGCAAAATCGAACCAATTGCGGACATCGATCACTTTATCGCGCCAGCGCTGATGGGCTTCATCGCGCAACTTGCCCACCAGTTTCTCGATCCTCAAAAACGTGACCTCGTTCGATTCCATGACACCGTCAAACGTATCGTTCAAGCATGCAGACAGCTCGCGGCGAAAAGCCTGAATCTCGCGATCGTTGACATCCTGAACTTCCAACTGCATAAACGTACCATCATTCCAATCAAGCATTTTCAGTGCACTGTTCAACTGCGCGATCTTATCGCGAATTTCTTGGCGATCATTCTCCAAGCTGCTATTCAAGATGCCGACTTCGTGCAGCACTTTTTCGTTCAACCGCTGCTTGAAGCGTTCCTCGTGGCGCGGAAGGTCGTCTCGCGAAATTCTCTCGAACAGTTCAACGAAACTCTGCAGCGACTCGATATTGGCATCCAAGTCGACATGCTCACCGGGGAACTCGCGAAAAAACCTGGTCATTGCAGAGATGGTCTCTCTTTCGATTGGCCTGAGTTTCGCCGAAAACTGCCCGACACGCTCGCGGAGTTTCTGCTCGCTGCGCTGGGGCAACGTCGGCAACGATTCTAACGTGAGCGGATCGCGGACGATTTCACGCAGCTCGCCGAACAGCGGTTGGCAGCGTTCCCAGCGACCATTCTGCTGATTAACTTTGATGAACTCAGTTGCTCGGTTGAGAAACACGGTGGCTTGGGTGTGTTCCCAAGCTGTTCGAGTTCTTGTAGAGATCGCTGCGTCTCGATCGGCCTGGTAGCCTGAGACCTCTGCGCGAATCGATTGTTCTGTCTGTTGCAGCAATCGCGTTTTGTCGCCGGCATGCTCGACACATTGTTTCTCCAAGGACAACTGCGATACTACAAAGCGATGTCGATCGTCATCGATCTGATCGTAGTTGGAAACCTGCGAGGCGAGATCCAGCGCACCCAGGGCTCCGAGGTCTTGATCATTCTCGTCCTGCAAATTCTGCAAACGCAGGCTGAGTTCTGCCAGTTGCCTGTCCAGCTCGTCAATCGACTCGCGGAGCGAAGAACTCTGCCCACGATTATCCCAGCCCAACACAAAGTTACGGCGGTCGTGAGGCGCCGTCCGATCGTCTTTTTCGTGCCGTATTTGGTTGCTTTTGATATGCCGATTGCGAGTCATCGCCAGTCCGGTCGCTCGGTGGAACTCGTCGATCGAGTCGCACGCAAGATAGTCAAATCTCGCCACGATTTCGGATCGCAACCAGAGGGTCAACGGATGCTTGATGTAGTTTAGTTTGTCAGCGAGCGAGCGCTGGCCATGTCGCGATTCAGCGCCGTCATTGTGCGTCGAAACTCGGTGGTAAACCAAGCGTTGACCTTGTCCACAATTGTCTTCCAATCGCGTTTTATCCAGGTAATTAGCCACTGAAGAATAAAATTCTTCGGAAACGAGCAAGCTGCGTGCAAATCCAAACAATACATGTTCGATTGATGCTTCCCACTCATGTTCGTTCTCAGGCACCGCCAGCAGTTCCGCGACAAAAGGAAGAGCTGCCGGCGTCAAACTGAGATGCTCGCACATTCGATCTCGCACGAACACCAGCGACTGAGGTAGGTTGCTCTTATGTTTTTCCATGGATTGGAGTTGCTCAACGTCGGCGACGCGCTGGGTCGTCAAACGCCCGATTTCGATTTGTAGATCGGCGATTTTTTTCAACCGCTTTGCCCGCGCGTTGAGCAGTGTTCGTTTGCGTCGTTCCAACTGCCCGACAACTTTGAGAAACTGCTCTGGCGAGGTCAGCCGTGTGCCGATGCCGGCAACGTGAAGAGCCGATTCAAATTGCGTCCGCGTCACTTGTTTGTGCCTGGCCAGAGATTCTTCGTGTTCGATCAAACCTGGCAATTGCCGCAAGCGTTCATTACCAGCCATTTCAATATCCCTACGGATACTAAAGATACCGCTATGCAACTTTTCTAGCTTGTTGGCCAGTTGTTCGATATCCGCATCGAGCGCGCGTGTTTCGTTTTCCCATCGCTGGCACAAGGGAGTTAACAGCGACTGCGTTTCTTGGGCAAAGTAGAGATCGAGTGCGTCGAGCAAATCGCTGGCATGATTCAAATCACCCAACTTCGCAAAGTACTTACGCTGCAAGTCGACGATCGGTTTCAGCAACTCGTTTTGCCGACGTACTTTGACCAGCATTCCGTGAGCTTCGCTCAACTCATGAAAATGGGTCAATAGCTTAGCCAGTCGATCGTTCCACGGTTGGCGCTGGAGCATATGCTGGCGCATAAATGCGTCCAGCCGCTGGACGTCTTTTACTGCGACCGTTTGATTGAAGACGTCCATCGCCTTGGCCCGTAATCCGGTTCGGCGTTGCAGCCACTGGAAGTACTGCGTGTAACTCGACGTTGTTTCAAAACCGCGCCCGCGCAATTGCTTGGCTAGTGACGAAACCGATTCCAGACCGCTGAGGTCATGGACGATTCCTCGGTCACCATCGCAGTAGGCATAAATCCGTTCAACCGCGTTTTCGCTGTTTAAGTACAGTACCTGCGCCACCGTCAGAGAAGATGGAGCGACGGCATTGGCGAATACGGCGAGCAAAACGGAGTAGAATCCATGGCCGGAGCGGAGATACTGAACTTGCGGTCGCCCATCTGGACCTACTTGTCGATCATAAGCGCCGCGAATATAGGTGCGTTCATCTCGTTCATTTTTGGCCGCTCCTGCGGCGACGTTGTAATTTCGAGTCATAGGGCGGACAAGCAAAGTCAAAATGGCATCGATGATCGTCGACTTTCCCGATCCGTTTTCGCCTACCAGTAATGTCGTTTGCCCGCGCGGTTGAACAGAGTGGACCGCTGCGTCGAACGTACCCCAGTTATAAACTTCTACTCGCGCCAGGCGGAATCCAGGTAAAGGTGGCCGTTCAACTGCCCCCTCCGCACCATTGATACCGGTGTGTATTTCCAACAGCTTCTTCATTGGTATCGGTGCATTCATAGAAATCTCACTCTGCGCTCAGCGTCCACATCGTCGAAAATATTCAGGGCTGGGAATGGAACGGTGAGCAACCAAATATTCTCATACACGAGCGACCCGGCGCGGAGTGAATATGTAGAAAAAAACGAAAAATCTGGCGCCAGAGCAAGTTGTCCGGCGAAACCGCGGTAGGCGAACAACCGGTAATGATGTTAAATTTCTCCGTCTTAGCGGAAAAGTAGTCTTGGTTCCGGCCGAGTGCGTTTGGGGTCGCGGGTTTAAGATTCAAAACTGGCGGGGGGAAAGACTGTCTTTTGGTCAACATTCTTCCTCCGACAATTTTGAATTTTGAACGCGCGACCTCCAGTGCTCCAAGCCTAATCATTTTATGAAACCATGCCTAATTTTAATTACTCCAATGGCAAGAATGACTTCTGCCATTTCCAACCATAGAAGTAGCATTTATGCGATTTTTGGGGCAGATTGCAGGCCGAATTCGAGCAGAGACTTTTGTCGCCTACCTTTTGACCAAGGGCGTTTCCACACACATCGAAGGACTGCAACACGACCAAGATCAGTTTGAAGTTTGGATTCGTGATGAAGACTTATTGGGCAAAGCCAAAGTCGAACTAGTCGAGTATTTGCGCAATCCAGACGATGGTAAATACAAAGCTTCGATCCCCGAAGCTGCCAAAATTCTCAAAGACAAACAAGCTGCCGCACAGCGGGCCGCCAAGAACATTCAGCATATGGGCAGCTCCCCCGGACGTTTACTGCGTGGCGGTATCCCGCCACTTACCTTGACCTTGCTGCTGTTGTGTATTGCCGCCTCAATTGCAAGCAATTTCATGAATCCTCGGCCTACAAATAAATTAGGGGTGGCAGTAGCGGGACAGTTGTCGTTTGTCTCCGCAATCGATTTTCGAAATACTCAAGATCCCGCAATCAGCTTGAAAGAAGGAGAGTTTTGGCGGGCAATTACGCCGATTTTCTTGCATGGATCGACAATACACTTGGCGCTGAACATGATGTTCTTGGTATCGATCGGCCGCATCGTCGAGCGTCTTGAGGGGACAACACGATTTGCGCTCATCGTTTTGCTTACAGCGTTGCTACCCAATTTGTGGCAGGGGCTTTCACCGCCAAATTTTCTCGGCTCACCGGGATTTGTGGGAATCTCCGGCGTACTATACGGTCTATTCGGATTTCTTTGGACTAAGTCGACACTCCGACCAGAGTTAGGCTTTCGAGTTCCAGGCCAGGTCGTAATCATGTTGTTGGCGCTGCTAGTATTGGGATTCAGCGGAATTTTTGTAGGCGTCGCGAATCTCTGCCACCTGGGCGGGTTGATTGTCGGCATTAGCATTGCCTGGATCGATGTCCATTTTTCCCGCATGCAACGAAAATAGGCTTTGTCTTGTTGGGCAAACATTCGCGACGAGCTGACTACGCTGACGATTCTGGCCAGCCACAAATTAACGTCTAAAGAGTTCTTCGAATTCAGTGCGCAGTTGGTTCTTTTGCAATTCTGTCAGCTCGCGCCAATCGCAATCGAGTAGCCCAGCGGCAAGTCCCCAAAGCAAATTGAAACTCGCGCGCGGCTGTTGCTGTTTGACGATCTTGAACGATAACACGGGACCGATTCGCCGTAGCTGTTCCACGGAATTGATGCCTGCGTCGCGCAACCACTGAGCACTGGTCGGGCCAAGATTTCTGAGGCTCTCGATGGGTTCTCCCAAGCTGCCTTCTGTCGTCGAGCAACCGACGTCTTCGAAAATTGCCGTCAATTCATCCAAGTGCCTGCCCGTCGCCGTGTGGATGACCACTGCGCGGTTGCGGCCACCACTACGAATTTTGCGAACTCCGTGTCCAAATCCTTTGAGTCGCGCGCGAACATGCGATGCGCCGAGATTGATAAACAGATACTCGCCCTTTGGGTCCCCCATGGTCAGCACCGTCTACTAGTTCGCACTTACCAACGGTCGCCCGGTGAAGAACTCGAAGAACACATTTGCGAGACCCTCTCCATACTGTTTCCAATGGCGCGAGGTCGGCGGCTCGTTACGGCCCGCGATCCATTGACAGTTAAACTCATGAACTGCACCATCGATCCCAAAGCGATCTTGCCAGCCATTGGCCAGTGTGCCAACACTGTGCATCGTCTTGGTCGTCCCTTCGGTAAACCAAGTGTGTTTGCGCAATAGTCCTTCGAACACTTCCATGCGTCTGAGATACCGATCCTGGTCGTGTTGTGGGCTGTTCAGATGAAGTTTGCCGTTACCGTCGTTATGAATTTCCATGGCGAAGTGAATTCTCCCGCCGGAACTGAGCCGCTGTTGGAGCCATTTCTCCAGCGCGAAGTTCTCCGGCGATAGGATCGGATCAGCAGGTTTGTCCCAATTGCGATTTAGATCCTTGCCTCGCAAATTGAATCGCGTCAGGCCTCGCGCAACACCATCTTTGTTCGCCATTGGCAAAATCCACACACATAGCGACTTGAAAAACTCATCTGTGTCTGCGTGGGATCGCAGCAGTCGCCGAATAAAGCCTTCCAATATCCAGTTTCCACCGGATTCCCAGGGATGCGCCCTGCCTCGCAAAAATAGGTGATATGGGGCTTGTTCGTTGCCCAAGCGAATGATCTCCAGTTCTCGTTTCTCAACGGTCTGACCAATCGAGAAAACTGAAACCCCTGGGTGGGATTTCATGGAGTCGAGCATTCTCGTTAGATCGCTGACGCGATAGGGCTCAACTCGCGCGACATATAATTGTTCCGCCTGCATCGTCACGGCCAGCCGAATCCGGCTCTGCTCAATGCGCTCGGTGCGCATTGGCGTCCAGTTGATTCCGTCGGTCGATGTCACCAAAGTACCGAGTTCGTTTGCGACCGAACCCGGACGTCCATTGTAAATATTGTCGAGATTGCGAAACTCGAGGGCGAGCGCAGTACCCGGGCGACTGACAAGCCGAAAGTGAATGTGCCCTGCGGCTCGATTCGGTGAGTTACGTTCATGGTCGTACAACAGATGTACGACGATCGTGCCATCGGGAGCAACGTCGTACCAGGCCGGCGAAGCATTTTCAAAGTTAGTATCAAAATACTCCAAGTCCTGACGGATGTGCGTCGAACTGGTCGCTGGCACTTGTCCACATGTTGAGCTTTCGATGAAAAAAGCAGCCAGTGAGAAAGCGAACAATACAAGATACGGCATGGCAGTAATCGGATTCGCTTTCATCATATCTCACGCTAGGTTTAGGACGTACGACCACTATCGGCGGAACAGTCGGCGGAGAAATACTCGTTTAGCAGCAGGTTGGCTGCAGGCGGTTTGTCGTTGATATTCGGTACATTTCACCATGCCGAGATCCGACTCTCGACCGTAAGCGTAGGAACCACCAATGGCACATGTCTGAACACATGGATTCATCAGGGAAGCTACCGAACTGGATTCGACTGCTATATTCGATGGTTGTACTGGCGTCGTGGCCACAACCAGCGGAGCCGGCGAACTGTGCTGCGGCGTCGATGGTTGAGCGCGATTCAATCGTTCGATCTTGACTTCCAATGCTGTAAATTGATCGATCGGCTTGCGTTGCGTGTTGATACTTACCTTGAGGATTTCATGACTGCTGACGTCAATCACTGCCGACAGGACACCCGAATCGCTCATCGTGGTTTCTACTTTGCGCTGGCGATGTTGCCGCGTAAATTCGGTTAACTCGCTCATCAGCTCACGAAACCCATTGCGAAAACCGGGAGTCCGTTTCCAGACATCAGGATCGTAGTTGAAAAAAGAGATCGTATCCGCTCCGGTGAGGATGGCTTGATACGTCATCACTCGCAGTTCCTTGATCGTAGGAAGTTTGGGAGCGTCCGGGATCACCCACGTTTGCAAGATGACCAACTGTGGAATCGTGCGTCCGCTCAGCTTCATGATGTAACGACTGCGCATCATTTGATAGAAAATCTCGTCCAGTGGCCCTTCGTCCAAGTCCGGGTAAGGCATCAATCGAATTCGGTCCGCGGCTTGATATAGCGTGGCAAAGGCTTGATAGTTCTCTGGGCTCCACGATTCCAGCGGTCCCCAATGACTGATTTCCAGAGGAGTGTCCAAGGACTGGTTCTTCAGTTTCGCTCGTAACTCGCTGTAGATTTTTTTGTAATAAGCAAAGGGTGTATCTGGCGCATACCTCTCCGGTTCGTCCATCATGCTCACTGCCGCCAGATGCTTGCGGTCGACTCCCTTGAGAAATTCCAGTCGCTCGTCAATTTCAGCTTGCTGCGTATCTTTGTTCCACCAATTAGCAATCACGACATCCAGACCCAGCTTGGTTGCTTGGGAATGCAAGTTGGGCCAATCGAGCACAACTTGTTGAATCCCGAGCGACTTGATGGACTCCAAATGCTCGACCGAGTGCGGATTATAGATTTCAAAGCGATCGGAAATCGTCCCAAAAACTGGTCGGTTTTGAAACGCAGTATTGGCTGTGGGATCTGGTTCGTCTCCACCCTGCGCTGGACTGAGTGTCAAGGCCAGCCAGCAGGCTGTTAACAGCAGGCAACACGGACTTCGGCGATTTAGCATGATCGGTCGTAATGAAAATGGACAACAGTGGGAAGCATTATGACGAACTATAGTCGATACGATATCGGATGAATATCGATTGCCACTATGGTACGGCTAGAAATCGTCCCGCTGTGTCAGCGGTACAGGTTGCGTGCAACGAGGTGATTTGGGACACTGGAGGCCAACTGACAGTGTCAGAGATTGGATTGAATTACCTTGTTACCGCAAGACAGTGAGCCAACGCATGCGATTTGCTATTTGTAACGAGACTTTTTTGGATTGGCCTTGGGAACGTGCCCTAGAGTTGACCAGCGAATGCGGGTACACCGGTTGGGAAATCGCTCCCTTTACAATGGCTGCGCGAGCTGGCGCGATATCACCTCAGCGGCGAAAAGAACTGGCTGGCCAAATCAGTCGCGCGGGTATCGAAGTAGTTGGATTACATTGGCTGCTGGCGAAAACCGAAGGGTTTCATTTGACAACTGTGGATCAAGCGATTCGTAAAAGAACGGCCGACTACATCGCCGAACTCGCGCGTTTGTGCCGCGACCTTGGCGGTTCGATTATGGTGCTTGGCTCTCCGCTGCAGCGCAATTTTCCCGCAGAAATGACGCACGACCAAGCCGCCGACAATGCGCTGTGGGTAATCGAACAAGTGCTGCCAACATTGGTCGATCAAAAAGTCACGATTGCACTGGAACCGCTAGGTCCGTCGGAGGGCAATTTCTTGAACTTTGCAGCGGACGCCGTCAAGTTGATCGAACGACTGAACTCGCCTTGGTTCCAACTCCATCTGGACGTCAAGGCGATGAGTAGCGAAGGTACGCTCGTACCCGATATTATTCGGGCCAATACTAAACATATGGTCCACTTTCACGCGAACGACCCCAACCGGCGCGGACCCGGGATGGGCGATATGGATTTTGTGCCCATTTTCAAAGCGCTGAAGGACATCAAATACGATGGCTGGATCAGCGTCGAAGTTTTTGATTACGAACCAGGGGTTGAGCGGTTGGCGCGGGAAAGTATGCAAAATATGCGAGCGGCCTTGAAGAAACTGGCCGCTCATTGATCAGCGTTCAACGCAGTTGCTGGTCATTGTCGTCATCATTCTCGTCTTCATCGTCATCATCTTCGTAATCCGGATGCAGAGGATCGTCGGCTTCGAAAAAGAAGTCGCCCAATCCCATTGGCAGCGGATTGCCTTTGAGGCTGCGGTTCTTGCGTTGAGCCAGCTCGTCAAGATCCGCGCCGTCCTCGCCAAGACAGAATTGCAGCGACTCACGCCATGCCTGGTCTTTGCTAATTGGGTGATCTGCGTCCTGAGCCATGCGCTTGAGTGCGAATCGGAGCATATTCAATCCATCGCGCGCCGAAAAATCGAGTTTCAATTCATGTGACCGCTGCAAGAACTCGACGGTAAGCGCTAGCATCTCCGGTTCGGCAAATGGTAAGTGATATTGCAAGATCGCCAATTCGTCCTGTCGACTCGGAAAACCCAGCGGCAAGGTCGGTTGCAAGCGACTGAGAATGTAATCAGGGATCTCGTACGTTGAATCGTCCTGGTTCATGGTTACGGCACTGCGAAAGTTGGCGTGTGCAGGAATAACGATCCCAGCGACAATCGACTCGACGTATCGGCGCTGGTCAAACAGCGGGGCCAGGCTCGCCCATGATTTTTCATTCATTCGATTACCTTCGTCGAGAATGCACACGCCGCCGCGAATCATCGCCGTTACCAGTGGCGACGCGTGATATGCCAGCTTTCCCTCCTGGCCCAGCACCGGCGTAACTAGCAGATCTTCTGGTCGTGTGTCGGCGGTGCATTGAAATACGTACAGCTCCTGGCGGCGCAGAGCAGCCGCTGCCATGGCCAGCGCCGTTTTGCCAATACCCGGCACTCCGATTAATCGCGGTGTTAATGGCAGATCGCTCTCGTCCACCACTAACCAGCACGCCAGCAGTTGATGCAGCACTTCGCGCTGTCCAATCCACTCGCCACGATTGGTCATCGCGGTTGCTAGTTTCAGTCGTACGCCGTCAACTTCAACCGAATGTGTGCTCATAGAATTCGCGCTGCTTTTTTCCCAATCGTATGCGATGGATCTAAAATGTCGAAACGCCATTGCCGAGCAAATTCGACAAAGGCGTTTCTTAAGACCAGCGCATTATAGCACGCAACCGAATGTGGCTAAGTCGTGGCGAGTGCTAGCGTACCGGTTGGCCCGATGGAGCAGCGGCGGTACGATTGCTGGGAGTGGCTGCGGTTGCAGATTTAACTTCAACAGCTTGAGTTGGTTTCTCTTGCATGAAGTTCTCGATCCGCGATTCGCGCATCAGCACATCGAGCTCATTTTGCATCTCGATGCGTATTTTCTTTTCGGAAATTTCGCGTATTAACTCGCCTCGCACGGCTTGCAAATCCTGAACAACGGGCGTGGACATACCTTGTTTGAACAAGATCACGTACTGATCGCCAACCGCGATAAGCCCCGAAATCGTGCCAGGAGCTGTTGCAAAGGCCTGACTTTCCAAAGTAGGTTGGCCACTGTGCTTACGAATTGGCGGCACTTTGCCGTAATTGCTTCGCGATACCGGTTCGACGGAATACTTGGCGGCCAATTCACCAAAGTAGGCTTCGGTTTGGTTCGCGCGAGCTTCCTTCCACACATCTTCAGCGACGCGCTGGTTGCTCAAGACGATTGCCAATACCTCGGCTCGAGCCCCAAAGTTGGATTCAAAGCCCTTTTGCAGGTCTTCTTCGGTGACTTGGACTCTGCTTTCGACGATCTTCTTGAGCGCCACGCTGGGCCACACCGCGTCACGAACGTATTGCTCGATTGTCACACCCTCTTCTTCCAGCACACTTTTCACCCAAGCGTCGACATTCGGACGACCATCAGAGTGAATGTATCCTAGCGAATCGGCCGCGCGCGCAATTTCGGCATCCAAGTCCTGTTGAGTAACTTGTTTGTTGTGTTTCTTCAGAGCACCCTCCAACAACAGTCGATTGATCTCACCTTTGAGGATTTGTCGACCATGTCGAGCAATGCACTCTGCGGCCAGGTGCTCCAAGCCGACCGGTTGTTGATTGATCACTCCAGCAACCGAAGGATAACGCTGCTCGAGTTCCGGATTGCCGTAGACGCGAACGATTTGGCTGGTCTCTTGTAGCTTCTTGAAAATCTCGTCGGCGGCTTTGCCGAGCCGTCGATCGCGCAGCTCGTCGGTGATCCTCTCTTGAATCGCCGGTAACATTTGCGGTGGAGGTGGCGTCGGCTCAAGGTGCCGCACGCATTGCAAGATGATGTACATTTCGCCAATTTGAAACACAGGCGAAATGGTATTGGGTTGCAACTGAAAGGCAATTCGTTCCAGTTGATCATCACCGCTGAATTGGCGAATCGGCGGCAACAGTCCTTCGACACTGGCAGTCGCCGCATCTTCGCTTTGTTCTTTGGCAATTCGCTTGAATTGCTCAGGCGCGGCAGCTACTTGTGCATGCAATTGATTCGCTTTATTGGAATCTGAAACCGCAATCATACGCGCCTGGACTTTTGGCCCATATTCGCTTTGCAGCATGCGGTCAACTTCTTCTTTGCTGACTTGAATCTTGTCAGCGGCTAGAGCTCGCAGCGCCAGCATCGGAAAAACAATTTCTGTTGCATATTGAGAGGGCGTGATCTGACGTTCTTTTTCGATCGTATCCAGAAACGACTGGGCGGTGAGTCCAAACTTGTTGGACACTCGGTGAATTTCATTCCGCACATCGCCTTCAGTGATCGAAATGCCCTGAGCCTTACAGGCTTGTAGAATGAGGTGCTTGTTCAACAAGTTGTCGAGCACAATCGTGCCGTAGCGACTGAGGCATTCTCGCGCCAGTTGGTCGCGCACAATGTTTTGTCCGTTGACGATTGCAACCACCTTCGGCACTCTCTCTAGCGGCGACTCAGGTTTTGACTGAGGTGGTGGGGCGGCGCTGCTGATCAGGAAATTCGAGCCAACGAAGACAATTGCGAGCATTCCCGTCCAGCTACGAAACCGAATTGAGTATTGAGTCATTGTGATTGGCTCCTCCTGAACCTTAGGTCAACAAAATGGGTTGGGGGTATGCTAGAACAAATTAGGAGAATCCTACAAGAGGAATTTTGGAGGCAATTCCATGCGAGAATTCGCCAATGCTATAATTCCCCGACCTACCCATGTCGACTTCGCGCGATGGCGTTGTCGAGCCCACTGTTTCATGTCTCGCCGAGGAAGTGCTATGAAATCGCTAGTTTCAATATTTCGGTTTGCATTGGTTGCGTGCCTGTTACTGTTGGCTTTTCCAAAGCTAGCATGGTCGGTAGCTCCGACCGCGCTACCCGCTGGAACGCCGCCGAATGACCAGAGATTGCAGCCGCCCAAAGATTTGAACGGGTACTTTCCATTCACGGTTCCAAAAACCAAAGCCGAGTGGGATGTGCGTGCGGACTTTGTCCGTCGCCAAGTCTTGGTATCGCAAGGCTTGTGGCCGATGCCCACCAAAACACCATTGAACGCTGTCATTCATGGCAAAATTGATTTGCCAGAATACACGATCGAGAAAGTCTACTTTGAAAGCGTCCCGGGATTGTACGTTACCGGCAATCTGTACCGACCCAAAAATGTCACAGGAAAAGTTCCCGTTGTCCTCTTTTCGCACGGTCATTGGCAAAATGCCCGTTTGTCCTATGAAAGCGATTCGAATTTGCTGCGCGAGATCTCCACCGGCGAAGAGCGATTTGAACGGGGAGGTCGAAGTCGATTTCAGTCGATGTGCGTGCAATTAGCCCGCATGGGATGCGTAGTTTGGCAATGGGACATGTTAAGCGATTCCGACGCGATTCAAATTCCTCGCGAAGTCGTTCACGGATTCGCCAAACAGCGGCCAGAGATGAACACGTTGAAGAACTGGGGCCTGTTCAGCCCACAAGCCGAAGCGAACCTGCAGAGCATCATGGGACTGCAGACTCTCAATGCCGTTCGTTCCATGGATTTCGTGTTGAGCTTGCCGGAAGTGGATCCCGCGCGAACTGCGATGACCGGTGCAAGCGGTGGGGGAACTCAAACTATGCTCTTGGCAGCGGTCGATCCGCGACTGCAGCTCTCGTTTCCGGCGGTCATGGTCAGTACTGCCATGCAAGGCGGTTGCACTTGCGAAAACGCGTGTCTGCTGCGCGTCAATTCGGGCAATATCGAGTTTGCAGCCCTGTTCGCCCCCAAACCCCAAGGTATGACGAGTGCCAACGACTGGACCAAGGAAATGGCCACCAAAGGGTTTCCAGAGCTCAAGCAACTGTATACATTTTTGGGAGCGCCCAATAACGTCATGCTGCACCGAGGTGAACACTTCCCGCACAATTATAACGCGGTCTCACGGTCGGGATTCTACACCTGGCTAAATAAACACTTCAAACTTGGGCATCAAGAACCTGTCATCGAACGCGATTTCGAGCCGCTAAGCAAAGCTGAATTGACGGTCTGGAATGCAGAACATCCCGCTCCCAAGTCCGCCGATCCTGAATTCGAACGCACGTTGCTCAATTGGTTGACAACCGACGCCGAACAGCAGTTGCGAGCCAGTGCCAAGGCTGGCGGATTGCAGCGCGACTTGGGCAAGGCATACGAAGTTCTCATCGGTCGAACGCTGGCTCAGGCTGGCGAACTGGACTGGGAATTAAAAGCCAAACAAGATCAGGGGTCGTACGTCGAAATGACTGGCCTGATCCGCAACAAGACTTATGCTGAAGAACTGCCCGTGACGTGGTTTTATCCGAAGAAATGGAATGGCCGCACAGTGGTCTGGCTGGACAACAGCGGCAAGGCCGGACTGTTTTCCGAAAGTGGCTCAGTCATTCCCGCAGTTGCAAAATTGGTCGGCAGCGGCGCCACTGTCGTCGGCGTCGATTTGTTGTACCAAGGCGAATTCCTAACAGATGGTCAGTCCCCACAGCAAACCAGAACTGTCGCCAATAAACGCGAGTTTGCCGGTTATACGCTTGGCTATAACCATGCTTTGTTTGCTCAGCGAACGCACGATGTTCTGTCAGTCGTCCAGTTCCTGCGGACCGCAAAAATTGGTTCCCATCCGACTCCTTCGTCGATTGAGTTGATTGGACTGGATGAAGTTGGACCAATTGCAGCCGCGGCCCGAGCGGTCGCGGGCAGTGCTATAGAAAAAGCAGCCATCGACACGCAGGGCTTTCGGTTTGGGAAATTGCTCGACTATCGCGATCCGAATTTTCTGCCCGGAGGAGCAAAGTACTTAGACCTGCCCGGCATGATCGCTGCCGGCGCCCCGAACTCCCTATGGTTGGCCGGAGAGGCCGAAGATTCGTTGATCAGAGATGCCTACCCAACGGGCCGACTGACTCAATTCACCGGCAATGAGTCAGCACGATCGCAAGCAGCCGTCGATTGGTTGCTCAAGTAACCCTTGGCTCTTGATTTAAATAAACGCTAATTTCCCTTCGCATCCAGCCGACGGTTCGAGACAATCGAACATACGCGGCGGTATCGTCCAATGTGTGACTTCGCGCGAAGTCACTCTCACAATCTAAGGCTGGATACAGATTTGTGCCCCCAAAATGCCCAATTTTCACCTCAGAATAAAGATGTGATTGCACTTTGTTTCACGTGTAGTTCCCAATTGAAACGTGAATTGCAAGCCAACTGTCTATGCAAAGCGCCTGCGGGAATCGAAGTTAGAGTTGCTTCGATATGCAGCGAACCATCAATATTCTGAGCAAAACGCTTATCAAATTCCTCCTCTAACGACGAAACAGTGGGCAAAACTGACTACCTTAGCGAAACTGCAGTTTTCACTATTGCATCTTGGCTGACTCGTCCTAATACTAATGTTTAGATCCATGGTCATGACCGATTGGATGCTTTCCGGGTCGCGATAACGCGTCGCGACAGGTCGTAACAGACTCGTAAATTTGACCCTCTGCAGGCTGACTTTGGGCGGTCAAAAATCGAGCAGGCCCTGTGCAGGAAGGAGGTGATCGCGTGAGTAAATGCTTTACCAGCCATCGGGGTGCTATCCCGTAGGCGGCCGGCGGGCTGCCTGATTCTTGGTAGCCAACCCCCCTCGTGCAAAACTTACACAACTTGTAAGTAACACGGGTGATATTTTTGAACGGGCGTCAGTCTAGTAAGATTGACGCCCGCTTCTTGTTTTGTAGCCGAATTGCTTTGAAGTATTTCTCAGCCTATTGTCGAACCTGGTGATGCTCTCAAGAAATCGGATCACCAATTCCGCGAGCCAGCAAGTGGAGAGTTTTCAACGCCAAATATGCTTCGCGCAGTTTAGGAAATCCATTGAATTCCCAAAACCATTCCAGCGGTCGAGACAGCATCAGCGGCTGAGAATCCCATGCGTCGATCACGACGCGCACATGATTAAATGGAATCAAAGCATCCTTGGCCCAGTGCGCAAGGGGCATGGATTCCATCTCTACCGCAATCGCGCGACTTTCGCTCGCCAAATCGCATTTCTCGGAAGCTGTGCTGATGCGAGATGAACAAAACACTGCACCAAAATGCACTAGGCAATTGTTCGTCGACGCAATGGATTCGATTCTGTATCTGTACCTATCGTGTATCAAGGTACTAAGCTGCGACATTTCGTCTCCGCTGGATCTCTCTAACGTGGAGGTAGCGCACACAATATCACCCACGTTAAGTTCAGGAACGAGCCCTCCACAAACTCCCAATAGAGATATTTCGGACACGTGCTGCTTGTTCAAACTGGCTGCCAGTCTCCCAGCTTTAATTCTTCCCATGCCGCAACTAACAATTCTCGTACGTTGGATTGGCATTGCACCAAGTTGCGGTGGCGAATCCAATTTGACTCGCGGACTACCAATTCTGACAGCCGCCCACTCCCAAAAAGTTGGCACGATCACCAGGTGCTCTCGCTGGTCAACTGTTTCATCAGATTGCTGTAATTGTGCATTGATCATGAAATCTAGTTGATTAAGTTAGCCAGAAATTAGATGAATTTGACCAAATATTTATAGAACTTTCTTCTAAGAATTGGAACGTTCGTGCAGGCGATTTGTTTCTAGAAAACCGAAAAACTTCTTTTTTAAATTTTAACAAGAAAGTTCAAGGTTTGTCGTCACAT
>SYJV01000435.1 GCA_005798335.1 Planctomycetaceae bacterium
CCAGTGGTTTGGCATAAGCGTAAACGCGAAGAGTTCGACTTGATATCTCTCAAGCCCTTCCGCTAGGATTCGGAGGAAGGCGTCGTAGTCCTCGGGCTCATGAAAGATCGTACATCGAGCATTGCCACGATTGAGTGCATGATAAATGTATCCGGCTTCGTCAACACGTTTCTGTCGAGGCATATGTGCGACCCAAAGTGCAAAACCCATAACATACGGGTTCAACACACGACAAGCAACCCCCGTCCCATTTTCTCGCCGTCCCGCTTTGAAATGCCTGTTTCGTCCTGACGCTTGAATCCGGTCTTGCACTTGTCCAGAGAAATACATTGACATGCAGACGCGTTGTCTATAAAATCCGTTCCGGAACACCGACACTTAGCAGATTCTACTTACTAATTACTAAGCATGGAATGTCGTACTATGACGGCTGCAAACCTGCGAATACCCCCTTGTAACCTCTGCATGTTTTTCGTCTTGGTTCTCTCGTCTACCTTGCAGGCGCAAAACAACGAGAAGAATTCCAACGGCGATGAGGAACAAGCACTTGTGGAAAGATGGCATAAGGTCTACGACGAAATTATCGATTCGATTCAAATTGCTCAATCGCTCCCGCCAAACGAAGGTACTAATTCCTCCGAGAAAGTGGAACTCAAGCGGGAGACTATTTTGTCCATCAGCAATCCGGCCTTCAAAGGGTTGCATGGACGAGTTTACTTGTGGACCGATCGAGGCCGGCCCGTCATCTTGGGATCGATTAAGTCCGCGAATGCCGATGAATTCCCTGGAAATCGAAGAGTAAGATACGCATTCAATTCGCTATCGCAATACCCCGTGACTGCTGGACGCAATGACAAAATTTACTGGAATTGCGAAGTGCCAGGTGTTCAATGGCAAAGCGACTTGGAAGCATCGGTTCCGTCTTCCATCCGGACGATTAGGTTAACACAAATGCGGACCATTGCTCGCGACGTTAACGGAGAACAATTGCGACTATTGACGACGCCCCTTTATCGCTACCCAGAAGAGACGCCAGACGTAACGGACGGTGCAATTTTTGGCCTTGCTCGTAGTGGGACTAATCCTCGCATTTTTTTGTTGATCGAAGCACGGCATAACAAATGGTACTTGTCCTGTGCAATGTCCAATGTCGAAAAATTATCTTTGATGAAGGGGACCAAATTGATCGGATCGTTCGACTATGTCGCGGATCATAATATTTTTCAAACAAAACCATGGTATCAAATGGTCAATGCCGAGCAGCGGCCTTCGAATGACCCAAATACAATTCTCTTTGAAGCTTGGACTCGCAATGGCAATCGATAACTTGCCCATCCTACCGCGAGAGCAATGCATTACAAGCTGGGAAAAATTTATACCTCGCCAAATGTGATTCTGCAGGCATAGGGATCCGTCCGGAAATAAACTATTTAAGTCTCAAGCTCTTCGGGGTGCGATCGGGTGCGGTCCGGCTGATGCGCGTGACGGGCGTTGAATTTCCACGGTTCATTGGGGCATAAGATCAAGGACAGTAGGTTTTGATTGTAGCCATTTGTCAAAGACGTTGCTCCAGATGTTGCTTAGGAGTATGCAACGGAGCGACATCACTTGCTGTGCTCCTGGTCGGTGCCATCTCATTCCCAACAGCTTCATTCGTTCGCTACCGATTTGCTTGCAGGCTGACGCGACGATTCCGCTGCCGATCGGAAAACCTTGGGATCTTGCGCCTTCATAGTCCATGAATCGTTTGTATCTGCGAAGGTAAGTTTCCGCTTTCAGGGCATCGCCAGCCAAAGAAGACTTATATCCATATGTCGTCTTCATGTGAGCAATTGAACGCAGTACGCGTCCATGGCCGTTTGGCTGTGCCTCGAAAGTCTGCAACGATTTCGGAGGCGGGGCGTTTCCGCTGTTCTATGTTATCGAACGTGGCGGAGTCGTGCGTGATGCATGGATAGGGCACGATCCGAATCGAATCCAAAACGCTCTCAAGAAATCAACTCCATAGAGTGGCTACTCACACAAACTCAATCGCCATTCAGCGTCGTAAGATTGTGCGTGCTTTGATCGGCAAAGAGGGCGGATGAGTAAACTAAATTGCGGTAGCAGGTTCCACTACCGCCAACTCTAGTTTTTATCTGCAACCAAGCACAGTCCAACAAATTTCTCTTCACAGGTGAAACGAAATGGAGAACCAAGCGTGTCATATTTGTACACGTCTCTAACGGCAAACGAACATGACGCTCAACCCGACAACACGCAATAGCCTACTTATTAGCATTCGCGATGCCGAAAATCGTGAGGCTTGGGTGGAGTTTGTTGAAATCTACGAACCGGTGATCTACCGGCTGTTGCGTTCGTCCGGATTGCAGGATGCGGACGCTCGAGATCTAACTCAAGAAGTTTTTCTAAAGATCAATCAGCACATTCCTAATTGGCAGCCAGGGAGCGATCGCGGCTCGTTTCGAGGTTGGCTGCGTCGCGTGACGTCTAATTTGGTAATCTCGTGGTGGCGAAAGCGGGAGCGCGAGCCGTGGCGCAAATCATTGTGGGACCCGCAGGTGGTTGCCGATCAATGGTGTAGTGCCGATGCTTCTTGCGACAATTTCGATCGCGAATTGGCTCGCGCGACATTTCGCTATGCCGCCAGCCTGGTAAAGCATGAGGTGGCTGGTACGACCTGGCAAGCCTTCTGGGAAACTGCTGTCGAGAACAAGTCGATCGCTGAAGTAGCTGCGTCCTTAGGTGTCAGTCAGGGGTCTGTGGCCCTACCTGATGAAACAGAGCCGAACGTCGCATTCCGGGCATTTGCTAGCGTTTTCTTGGCAAATACTGATCGTTTTTACCAACGAATCGCTTGATATTTTGCAAGCAGGGCCAGAGGGACTTGAACCCCCGACCGACGGATTAGAAATCCGTTGCTCTATCCAACTGAGCTATGACCCCACATCGTTAGGATTTTAACGATTTCATTCGAACTGGCTAGGTTCGCGCATTATCGATCTCGGACGATTTTGGAAACAGGCGGGGGTGCTTGGCTATAGCACCTACTGCAATCAGTGAAAATGATTGTTGAGTTTGAGTAGACCGCTGGTATTCTCTCAATGGGATTCGGATACTCATGTTCTCGGATTGGTATCGTTAACTCCCACTGTCTGAGCGTGAGGTAAACGCATGAATCGTGCTAAGTTGTGGTTGCCGATTTGTGTAATCGCATTTTGGTTGCCTTGGTTCATTGAATCAGTCGAAGCTCAATCGCGCAGACCGAATTTTGTAATCGTGATGGTGGATGATTTGCGATGGGATGAACTAAGTTGTACCGGACATCCTTTCGTGCACACGCCAAACATTGATCGGCTGGCTCGAGAAGGCATTCGATTTCGCAATGCATTTTGCACGACGGTGCTGTGCTCACCAGCTCGCGCTTCGGTCTTGACTGGACAGTACTTACATCGTCATGGAATCGTGGACAATACCGATCGCAGTGTGGCCAGCCATCGGCTGGTTACTTTTCCTTTGCGATTGCAGCAAGCTGGCTATGACACGGGATTTATCGGCAAGTGGCATATGGGGAACGATGCTTCGCCCCGGCCAGGATTTAGCCACTGGATTTGTTTAGCTGGTCAAGGCACATCGCATAACCCGCTGCTGAACGAGAACGGTTCCCAGGTTTCTCATCAAGGCTATACGACCGATGTGCTCAGTCTGAAAGCGGTCGAGTTCGTGCAGAGCAATCGTGCAGCACCTTTCTGCTTGATCGTTGCGCACAAAGCGTTGCATCCGGAAACAGTACAGTTTGCCGACGGCAGTTTGTCGGACCCGAGCGCGGCCAAGTTCATACCCGCTGACCGGCATCGCGATTTGTACCGCGACGCCGCTATCCCGCGCCGCTTAAACGTTGTCGATTCGTTACTTGGCAAACCCGCTTTGCGTCAACCCATTTCGGGCTTGGTCCCATTGAGCCGCGAAACGGGGACCAATGATGATACGGTGCGTGACCGCTTGCGCATGCTGGCTGCGGTCGAGGAAGGATTGGGGCAATTGCTTGGCGCACTGGAGCAGATTGGGCAGTTGGATAATACCGTGGTAATCTTCACCAGCGACCATGGATATTGGTACGGCGAACATGGATTGAGCGTTGAGCGCAGATTGGCCTACGAGGAAGGCATACGCATTCCCCTGCTGGCTCGCTACCCCAAGGAATTTCCCGCAGGCCTGCTGGTCGACGAGATGGTGTTGGGGATCGACTTAGCTCCCACGGTCTTAGAACTTGCAGGGGTATCAACGAAGCTGGACGCGGACGGAACTAGTCTGCTCCCGTTGGCGCAGCCAATTCAGCCTGGCGCGTGGCGCAAATCCTTTTTGATTGAGTATTCATCGGACACGGTGTTTCCGCGCATGCATAAACTTGGCTATCGCGCCATTCGTACCGAATCGTGGAAATATGTTCGCTACCTTGAGCAGATCGACATGGATGAACTATACAACTTGAAGGCGGACCCTTATGAAATGAATAACCTAGCTATGTCCACGGACGCTCAGACCACACTGAAGCAACTCCAGGATGAGCTACGGCGGCTCGAATCAACGCGTAATTTGGCACGCGAATGAATGCTGGCGCTCAGTGCGATTACGCAACGACGTCGCATCAACCAGCGCCGTGTTGCATGGTTACTTCTTCGTAAGGCTGAATCACGACAAATCCGTCGCCGTTGAATTCCATCTGGATCGACTCGCCGCTGCCGCGACCAAAAAAAGTCTTCAGCGACACGTCGGTACGAAACTCTGGTTTTAGAGTTCCTGACCAGCAAACGGTCGCGTTGGGATCAGTTCGTACTGGAGCGCCCGGCTTGACCATCAACGTTAGCGGTTCGAAGTGTGTGGTAATCGCAACCAGCCCATGACCAGTGAGCTGAACGTTGAAAAAACCGCCAGCTACCAAGGCAGCGAGTTTTTTCATCATGCGAATCTCCCAGTTAATCGTGGGCTCGAAGGCTAATAAGTCGGAGCCATTAACTACGATCGATTCGCCTTGCAATCGCAAAATCTGGATCGTCTTGCCGCTGTCGGCGAGATACAGCCGCCCTTGTCCTTCGGCCTTGGTTAGTTTCGCTCCTTCACCAGTGACACTTCGTTTTAGCAAGGAACCCAGTCCTTGATCGAGTAAACCTTCGCGCGTGAACTTGATTTTTCCGGTATAAGCAACCATGGAGCCAGCTTTGGTCCAAACCATCGAATTGAGGTTGACTTCCAACATGCGATCATTTTCAAGCTGGAAAAAATCTTGCGCAGCATCGTTCTGAGCGGTTGCTTGAACAAATTCCTCGATCGTGTAGCGGCTCATCAAAAACTTCTCCTAATTCAGTCAACTGAAAATGGTCACTCATGCGGTGAATTCGGTTACCACGCCGTCGTTGGACGATGTCCAGCAATGTCCGGTATAGTTCTGCTACCGCCGTTGGAACGAAGCATTCTAACCAATCCAAGCACGAAACTGCTTGAGAGACCTCAAGATTTCTAGTACGCTACCAATCTCCAAGAGCGAGATTACCGTTGTATCGTGAAATAACGTCGCCTGTTGGCCAGCGTCCAAAGTAGGTAAACCGTGTTTAGAAAAAACTCACTTCTGGTTGGGACCAGTTCCGTTTTCGATTTGCTTCTGTCTGCTCCATTGGCCGTTTTGTGCGCCGCAAGCGTTCTAATCGCTTTAGGATGCAGTAAATCTCAACCGTCGGCGCCGACCGGCGGCCCGGGGCCACTGAGTGCCAACGCGCCGAGTGAAACGAAGGAAAATCGCCGCGTTGTTTTCCTGATTAACACCGACGACCCATTCTGGGATGCTTGCCGACAAGGCTTGATGCAGGGCGAGAAGGACTTCAAGCTCGCAGATGCAAACTTGTCAGCCGCAATGGAAGTTCCGGATGGGACCATCAAAGGGCAAATCGACAAACTTCGCCAATTGGCCAGCCAATCCGATCTCGCTGGTTTGGCAGTGTCCGCGATTTCAGCCGACAATCCGTCGATTGCGGATGAATTGGACAAGTTTCAAAAGAAAGGTGTCAAAGTCATCACCGTGGATGGTGATCTGTTGCGAGCAAAATATCGAACGAACCGCAAGTACTATTTGGGAACCGACAATGAAGTTGCTGGAGAGGTGCTTGGCAAAGCGGCGCGGACCCTGCTGACCAGTCGTGGAAAAAACGCTGGCGGCTATGTTCAGTTTGCAGGGTATACCGACAACGATAACGCGCGCAGTCGCATGGACGGATTCAAGAAAGGAGTCGGGGCCGAATTCGTCGAAAAGGACCGAGTTAGCGACGAAACCGATCGCACACGAGCTCAGGAGAATGTTCGAAATGCTTTGTCGAACTTCCGTAAGGATCTGGTGGCGCTGGTCGGCATTTGGGCCTACAATGCTCCCGCGATCGCCCGAGTTGTGAACTCAGCGGGTGTCAAGAAAGATATCGTTGTCGTCACGTTTGACGCTCAAAAGGACGCGATCGACGAAATGGAGCGAGGTAACATTGACGCAATGCTGGTTCAGAATCCATTTGATATGGGATACCAAACCGCCAAATTGCTACGAGCCATGGTACTGGGTGACGAAGCGGTCGAAAAGGAAATGTTTCCCAACTTTGGTGCAGAGAATGGAGATCTTTACACGACGGGCGTTCGCTTGGTTGTGCCTAATGAAGGTACGCCGCTGAAGACCGAAGACTACGATCCGAAAGTCGTCGAGTTTATGAAGCTTGACGATTTCAAGAAGTGGCTGGCGAAGTTCAATCTGACCAGCTCCTAAGATTAAACTGACTTCATGAGCGCATTTGGACAAAGTATCTTTGCACGGTTGGGAATTCGCGCCACGGAAGTTGCCTTGGTGCTAGCCATCGTGGCGATTGTTGGGATTACTTTGGCCGTCGATGAGAATCGATCGTATTGGTTTGAATCTCAAACAAACGCCGTCGAGATAGGTCGTCAAGCATCGCTGTTGGGAATCTTTGCACTGGGAGCGATGATGGTCATCATTTCCGGAGGCATCGATTTGTCTGCCGGTTCGATGATCGCATTCAGTGGCACATCGATCGCTTGCACGATGATCGTCTTGGAGCATGGACCTGGCAAAGACTTATTGCCCCAGTGGTTGGTCGTAGCGCTGGGCATTTCCGCTGGTTTGTTCGCCGGTTTCTTAGTCGGCACCTTGCATGCTTGGTTAATTACCAGCGTCGGCTTGCCGCCGTTCGTGGCCACGTTATCAACGCTAGTAGGACTGCGATCCTTGGCTCGAATAATGTGTGAGTACACGACCACCGCTTTCATGAACGGCAAAAAATCTCAAGTGCCGATCGAGCAGGAGTTCTTTAGGTGGCTGAGCGATGCCAAAAATGTTTGGCTGTGGATTGTGGTCTTTCTAGTGCTTGCTGCGGTTACTTGGGTAATCCTGAGCAAGACGGTGCTTGGTCGGTACATTTACGCTATGGGTGGCAATGAACAAGCGGCGCGATTGAGTGGCATTCGCACCGATAAACTCAAATGGTTCGCCTATGTTTTTGGGGCGATGACCGCCAGTTTGGCTGGAGTTTTTTACATCGCCAACGAAGGCGTTTCCGCGCCGGTCAACCAGGGTCGCGGGCACGAACTCAATGCCATCGCAGCCGCTGTTGTGGGAGGTTGTAGTCTCCAAGGAGGAATCGGCACGGTCTCTGGTACGATGTTGGGTGCGCTATTTTTGCGATTGGTGATCGACGCCGTTTCGAAGATTATCAAGAGCGGTGCCGATATTTGGGAAGGCCTGATTGTAGGCGTTGTGGTCGTGCTGGCGGTTACCTTTAGTCAACTGCAACAACTACGAGGTTCCGGTCGCCGTCTTTTCCCAGGTGCAATGGGTTTGTGGGCGATGATCGTACTGTCGCTGACCGCTGGTTTGATAACCTTGAGCACGCGCGGGTTTCACCCTGCCTGGATCGTGGCAGTCATCACATTTGCGCTGGTCTGGTTGTATGGCTTCAGTGAAAAACGTCGAACAGCCTGATGTTAGGGTGTTAAAGAACTGGCTTTGCCGCAGGCAGGCGATTACTTTGTTGACGAGAAAAGCCTGACGACATCAGATTTGATCACTTTGCCCATGGCATTGCGAGGTAGTTCGGGTACGGACATCATTTTCTTAGGAATCTTGTAGGGCGAGAGCTTGTCGCGACACCAAGTCCGTAATTCTTCTAATTCGATCGATTCGCCAATTTTGTTGACGATGGCCGCCGCGACGCACTCACCCCAGGTTTCATCTGGCAATCCTACGACGGAGCATTGCTGGATGCGCGGGTATTGCAGCAGCACTTCCTCGATTTCCAGAGCTGAAAGTTTATAGCCGCCCGACTTGATGATATCGACTGATAGCCGTCCCATGATGCGGTAGTAACCGCGTTCCAGGACCGCCATGTCCCCGGTTCGAAACCAGTCGCCGTCGAACGCTTCTCTAGTCGCTTCGGGGCGATTCCAATATTCGCGAAAAACGGTTGGTCCGCGAACTTGGATTTCGCCGGGCTCGTGTTCTGTTTCAATGATTTTTCCAGAGTCGGATATCAGTCGGATATCGACGCTGGGCAGTGGCAAGCCAACAGATCCGGCACGCCGCTCACCGTGCAGTGGATTGGAGATCGCCATGCCAATTTCGGTCATGCCATACCGTTCCAATAGACTTTGGCCGGTCAGCTCATGCCATTGCTGATGAACGCTGGCCGGCAGCGCCGCTGAACCTGAAATCATCAAACGCATGTTGGCGAACCCCTCGCACAAAATTTTTCGCTCGTCGGGCCGCGTGTGTTCCAACGCTTGGATCAGTTTGAAGTAGATCGTCGGCACAGCCATGAATAACGTAAAGTTACCGGCGCCTACTCGATCAAGAATCGTTTGGGCGTTAAAGGACTCGAACGAATCTACCTGCGCCCCGGACCACAGCCCGCAAGTCAGCACGTTGATGATCCCGTGAATATGATGCAATGGCAGAAACAACGGAATGCGATCGGTGGCGTTCCATCCCCATGCTGTCACCAACGAAACAACTTGGGCTTCGATATTGGCATGCGTCGTGACCACTCCCTTAGGCTTATTCGTCGTTCCACTGGTGTACAAGATCATCGCCGCGCGCTGGGCAGCAATGCGAGGCAATTGGACGCTCTCGTTTGTGGCCGCATCGCTCTCGGAGAGCAATCTGATACGCAGCTTTGCGCAAATCAACTTTAGTTTGTCGATCATTGAATCGGCTAAGATGACGGTATCAGCTTGGCAATCGGTAATTGCGTATTCCAATTCAGGTTCTGTGGCGGAACTGCTCAACGGAACGCAGATCCCGCCAGCTCGCCACACTGCCCATTGACAAGCCGTGAATTCGGCAGCCATCGAGCACAGGATCGCGACGCGTCGCTGGCTCAGGTCCACTTGGCCGTCTAACAAGCAGGCCGCGATCCGCGCTGATCTCGACAGCAAATCGTGATAGGTCCAGCACACACCATTTTGTCGAATAGCAACTGCTTCTGAGTGTTGTACAGCTCGTTCTACCAACTCCACGATTTCGTTTCCTTGAAGAACCTATTGAAGGTCGCACGTTCAAAATTCTGCGGAGATAGTTATGAACCTACAGTGCACTCGGCCAGTTGAAACTACTATCTTGGGCGGAAGAGTGGATCTAAGTCGCGGGGATTTACGATCGCCGGTTGAGGTGGTGTAGCGGCGTTGTCACGAGCGTTTGTGTTGAAGGGAATGACGATGGCAACCGGTTCCGCTTCGACTTGCATTGTGCGTAAGTTAATCGTCGCGGTACGCACGTGAACGTTCAATTCCTTGATGCTCGATTGGGAGGCGGGAGTGCGTTTTAGAAAAGCTGGGCTCTTGCCGTCACCTTTGATTACCAACAGATCCTTGGGTTGCGTATAGATAAGTTCATGGGCAGTTCCGGAAGTGTTACTGTCCGTGGCAACGCTTTCGAAATTGACGTTTCCGTCTGCCTTGAACTCCCACTGGATGGTGTTGGAAGGGACCAGTGACCGAGTGGTGCTCAATGTCGATAGATCGTAGGCTTGCATCAGATCGCTGCTCAATTCCATTTGCCCAGGACTGAGGAACCGTAACCGATCCATATCGAGATCGTCTTCCAAAGAACTGAGCGGCCCTAAGACTACGCGTACTTGTCCTTTGAAGGCGACAGCGTTTGCGTCCAGGCGAGCTTCCATCACGTCGCGAAATTTCAAATGCACGCCTTGAAAACTCTGGGAACTTGCTTGCGTGAAGGGCGTCGATCCAGTGCGCGATTGAGAAGGATGGCGTGAACGAATCCATCCAGGGCCGTTGCCTACCAGTCGATTCTTGCTGTATTCATATACCAGTCGTGGCACTGATATACGCTCGCGCGAATACAGTTTCTCTTGTTCGTCGATTTGCGAGATGCTGATGAGAACACCATCCTGCAACACGACCGCTTCGAGGCTTGCAACATCGACTTGCGGTTTATTGAAGTTGATGGACTGGTTCAAATGAATCTCTAGCGAGTGGCAGTTGCCGTCAATCAGTAATTTCCGACGATTCTCGGTGCGAAGCTGGCCACTAAACTGTACTTGTCCTTCGACACGAGCCGTTTTGCCATCGAAGATCATCCGGCCGACCCATTGGCATGACAGCGGCTTGAGCCACTGGAGTCCTGCTCCAGGCGCTTGAGTCTGTAGGACATCGGGTGGCAATGAAAAGAAACCAGGCTGATCCATCCAAACCAGGCCGAGTTTTTGGTCGAGCCGAATGACATTGCCTGCCAAGCCACCTTGTCCAAGTGCGATCACTGCTGGTTGGCCTACGATTTGGAGATCGGCTTGACCAGCGGCATTAGTCGCCGTGCGTAATTGGTCGCCGCGTATTTCCCAATTGGATTGAGGAAGAGTCTCCGTTCCAGTTCGTGCAATCGTTAATGGCCCGTCAATCGTCAGGTCGTCAATCCAGGACTGCTGGTTCAGCCAAACGATTTTGGAGTTCAGTGTCTTGCCTATGACTACAATTGGCATCGGGCGCGCTTCAGACGAGTTCGGTTGAGCAAGTGGCAGGCTGACATAGGCGGCGCTTTGTCCGAGATTGGGATTGGCAACGGTGGGCGCTGAAACTGTTGGAGTTTGAGATACCTCTGGTTGTAACGTTTGGTTGGTAATGGCAGTAGTTTGCGGCGCGGGCAAAGTAGGTTGTGGCAAAGGCACTTGCTGTGTCTGCGACTGAATTGGTTGCGACTGTGGTATTGGCTGCTGAACGGGAGGGGACGCGGCTGGCCCGAAGAATCCGTTTAACTGCAAACCTGCGGCCAACTGTGCCGGATCGTTTTCCAAATGCCCGCTTGCGTCGGGATAAAACATTTCTAGCCACAACTCTTCGACCTTTACTTGTAGGTTCTTGGAGTTCACGGCGAGCTGGACGGCGTCCTTGGCGTGTGCCTGCTCGACGTCGAATTTCGAGTTTGGGTCGCGAGCGGACTGTTGATCCAACTGCTCAGAACTAGCTTGCTTTAACCAACATTCGATAATGCCGCCAGCCAAATGCCCTTGAGAGGGCGACTCGACAAAGGCCTTGCCGAGCAGAGTGATCTTGTGAAGTCCATCGACTGGCACCAGGCTGAACGATTGGTTCCAACGAGCTTGCCATTGACCAATGTGCGCACCAGTGGGTGTGTGCAGTTCACCGGGGCCCGGCGCAAACAGAGTCCCTATTCGATTCGGATCGGATGCTGCTATATATTGAATCGCTGGAGAAAGAAATTCGTAACCTAGATGCCTCAGGCGAACTACAGTGGCCACCGAGTCCTTAGTCAAACTGCCATACAGCCTAACGTCATTTTGCGGCAATATGATCTCGGCTCGCTTGCACTGGAGTGAGCTTTCCATGGTTGGAGAATCGAGGCGCACGAACGGTTCTGCGTGCAGGGGTCCGACCACGTCGCTGCCGATCGCGTCAACCTTGCTTAGCTTCATCGGTCCAATCCAAACTTCGCCAGCGTCCTTGCCAGTCGTAGCGGTATTTGCGGCTGGCTTCGGTGACGTCGCGTCAAAAGTCAACGTGAGTTGGTTACACCAGAGTTGGTCAGGAGTCAGTTCGCCCAGTTGATGCGTCAAGCGAACCTTGTCGGACAGCGTTGCTTCCGAGCGGTTAAAGTCGAATCTAAATCGGCTTCCGGGCTCTAGTTGCACCTTAGCTGGCAAGTGCTTCGTGTTCGCGCTGGCGATTCCGGGAGTTCCGAGTGACATCGACGCCCAAAGTCCACCATCAGGTAAGCGCTGTTCAACTTTATCTACATAAATAAGATTCAAATGGTCGAGCAATCCCCATTGGCTGGACTGAGATATTGCATTGGTGTTGGGTGAGAGCAAATCTTGCTTGAGATAAATAGAAAGGTCGCGGCCGCGCACGAAACCATCGGCGTAGTTCAGCTCGACGGCATCGGTGGTCCAAAATCGCCTGCGTTCAATACGGACTTCGCGGGTCTTTAATTCCCATGGTTTCTCGGTCTGGCCAGTGCCTGGGGAGTTATAGATGCGAATCGCGCCGACCAATCGCCCGCCAATGATCGGAGGCATGGAACCACTGAGCCAGTTGGGGGCCTCTTTGAACTGAATGATGGCACCTTCAGATGCCTCGATAATTACCAAGCTCTCATTAGCACGTGGCAGCTCTTTGGCTGAATCGGAAAGTTGTTGACGATGTGATTTGGAGATCTTGGCATAGGGAACCAACATCGTCAATTTGGCCAGTTGCAGACTGTCGGTACCGATGGGTTTCCAGTCTTTGCACAGCAGCGTCACCATCTGCGTCTTCAAAACCGTGGGGCTTGAATTCTGCCAAGCATCTTGCGCAAATCGGTTGGACCACCACGAATCGACCGCCTCCGGTGCTTCGGATTGTGCTGTGATAACGGCACGCCGCGTTTGCGCAGGTTCAATAGCCGGCACGATGCTCAATCGGTAAACGAGCATTCCTGCCAAAACCATGCCGAGATAAGAAAAATATCGTTTTGCTTGGTGCCTCATGCGATCCGTACTAGTTCCTCGTGCGTATGGGTTGGCAGTCCTCCCAGTGTCCCTTGGCTTTTAGTAGTCGCTCGATCAACTCTCGAACCGCGCCGCGTCCGCCTGGCAAACGAGTCACCAGTCGCGCGGCTCGACGTACTTCGTCCACAGCATCAAATACTGCGACCGGCAAGCCAACTTCGTACATTACGGGCAGGTCCGGTAAATCGTCGCCGATATAGCAAACTTCCTCTGGACGGACATTAAGTTGCGCAAAGATCTCGCGAGCGGCCGGCAATTTATCGGCAAACCCTTGACGGACGACTTCGATTCCCAATTCCGCGGCTCGCAATTTCACGATTTGCGAATTGCGCGCGGTCAAGATACCGAACCAGTAGCCGAATTTCTGCCACAATTTGATCGCCAGTCCATCGCGCACGTAAAAGACCTTGCTTTCGATTCCTTGATTGTCCAGGATGATTGAGCCGTCGGTCAGCACTCCGTCGACGTCCGACAAGATCAAGCGAATACTACGGGCAAAATCGGCGTCTTTGGAGGCCACAAACTCTCCTCGTTGCTAACTTGTTGCGCGATACATCGGAATGGACATCAGCGGGTCGTCGTTCGCTCGCACACTCCCGCCATGATCCTGCGGGTTCACTTTGCGGTCGAACTCGCGGCGATGCGGCAGCGACTTTAGCGGCCAATTTGCGTCGATCGATGACGCTGTGGAGAACAGCCCCATCACATCAGTAATGTCGATCATACCAATCGGCTGCGCATTGGCGCCTAACACGGGCAGTTCACTGATCTTTTTTTCCGACATCAAACTCACCGCATTGGTCAGTTTCGAACCACTGGCAACGGTTACAAAGGTCTTAGTCATTACCGCCGAGATCGGCCGGTCGAGCACTGCATCACATGGACGTTCAAGCAGTTTCGCTAGATCGCTATCCGTAAATATTCCAGTCAGCTTGCCCATTGCGTCCACCAACATGACCGCACCGGATCGCCGTCCTGGTTTGCTGACCCGTACGATCACGTCGCGCACGCTAAGGTGATCGGTAGCCAAACGACATTCTGACAATGGTCGCATCAGCGATTCGACCGTCGCGAGTTTCAATCCCAAGTTTCCGCCGGGATGAAATCGTGCGAAATCCTCGACTCGAAAGCCGCGCTGTTGGCTAACTACCAGGGCCAACGCATCGCCCAGCGCCAGCATGGCTGTTGTGCTTGATGTCGGTGCCAAAGCCAAATGGCCAGCTTCTTCGACTGCGCCAAGTGCAATCACCACATCGGCATTTCGGCCTAATGTACTGTGCGCGCTGCAAGTGATTGCCACAATTGTTTGGCAAGTCGATCGAGCAGTTGGCAACATGCGAATCACCTCTTCGGTTTCACCGCTGTAAGACAAGACTAAGAGCAAGTCGCGTGAACCGATGCGCCCTAAATCTCCATGGACGGCTTCTGCGGGGTGTAGGAACTGGCTGGGAGTGCCTGTCGACGCCAGCGTTGCCGCTATCTTTTGGCTAACCAGTCCAGCTTTTCCAATCCCCGTAACTATGATGCTACCCGAACAAGCTAAGATAAGGTTAACGGCCGCATCAAAGTTAGCATCAAGGTGCTGGGACAACCTTGTGATCGCAGTCGCTTCCGCAAGTAGAATTTGCTTTGCATCAGCGACAAATTTCGGATCGGGCGAATGGCTCGCGCAGGCGGCATTAACCATCTTTTGTCCATCCCTGAACGTACTTTTCTTTCAATTACACTCGCGCAATAGCTTGCGGATTTTATCATCCATTGGTCAACCTGCTGCAAGCGCAGGCGAATTGGGCACGCAGCAAATCTACTGCGTAGCTTGGCATTTAGCGGTTGGCCAATAGCGATCTTAGCAATGCAGGGGTTTTGGAGCAATGCTTCCCCAAGCAATGCAAAACGACTCCGGGTTATGCGGTTATGGCACACTAATCGCAAGTTGAATTTATTACCTGCCGATCACAAAGTGGGCGGAATTGGTAAACTAATAAAAAAAGTAATGTAGGCTGGATAATAACGTAGGTTGTAGCAATCGAACTCCCGCTCCTGTTTTGGCTTGGCGAACCGATGTCGACGGTTTTGCGCCCATAAAGTAGAAAAAGATGATGTGGTAGGGGTGTAAGTCGCTTGGTAGATGAGAAAGTAATGAAAGTACTTAGTGACAAGTTGCGTGGACTTTGGGAAAGGATACGCCGGTTTTGCCTTCATAATATTCTGCATGCGGACGACCCACCGCATAAGTTGGCATTAGGCATTGCCATTGGCATGTTCGTCACGTTTACGCCCACAATCGGTTTTCAAATGGGCATCGTCGTTTTTCTGGCTTGGCTGTTTCGAGCCAATAAGCTGGTAGGGGTGCCACTAGTCTGGATTTCCAATCCGGCAACCTTGGTACCCGTATATTATCCTTGCTACTGGGTGGGCTGTAAGTTAATGGGAGAATCGGTTGCGGGGACCGATTGGATCACCAGCCTCGTCCCAGCTCCCGGAATGACCTACATGCAAATCTTGCAGTTGTGGGGTGACAAGTTGCTGGATATTGCTGCCCCATTGTGGTTGGGATGCATCGTTGTTGGAGGAGCATTGGGAGTGCTGTCCTACTACATTTCGCTGTTTTTTATTCGCAGCTATCGGTTACGTCGTTGGGGCCAACTTCTACCACCTTCGCAAGAGCTCGAATCCCTGCATGAAGAAGGATCAATTCGGGCTGAGAACGAACCTGCGATTGAAAATCAATCATCGGCACTTCGTGCTAGCAAATCCGCAGTTGTCTCATAGATTGAGCGTAGATCGATGGTCCTCAATCGTTCAATGAGTATACTCATTCGTTTTTCTGAGTAATTGAGGACACTTCTGGCTATTTGAAGACCTCCCTGAGCAATTGAGGACAATTGCTCTACTCTCCAGCCTCAGGCTTGATTTGCGAGTTGAGCTTATGCAATAATTTTGGTGTGGTGTCCCGGCGGTTGTGGTTGCTATGCCCAGGCATGGCGAACCGACTGCGTTGATGATGCTATCTACTGAATCGAGGGATCGGTCGCATGGATGCTGCTTGGGAGGAATCAAAATTCGTCGATTTCGGCAACGATCTCCTGTTGCCGTTCAAGCGCGTAGCAACGGCAAAGATCCATGGCCAGTCGGCGGACGACTTGCGCAAGTCTGTTCGCAGCGCTGTCCCGAGGTGCCCTGGCGTGTACGGTATGCTGGATGTCTTAGGGCGGTTGATTTATGTTGGCAAATCAAAATGTTTGCGCAGTCGATTGCTCAGCTACTTCTTGCCACACAATGAAGATGACAAAGCTGGCCGAATTGTGCAATCGGCGGTGTCCATTGTTTGGGAAAGTCAGCCGAGTGAATTTGCCGCGCTGCTGCGCGAACAATTCTTGATTCGGCACTGGCAGCCGCGATTCAACGTGCAGGGATTGCCGAAGCGTCAAAGGCCAATATTCGTTTGCCTTGGCCGCGCCCCTGTCGAGCAACTTTTCACTTCGCGGCAACCCGAACCCAAAGCACTTGTATGTGTTGGGCCGTTTCAAGGCGCATCGCGCGCGGCCCAAGCTGTTGATGTGCTAAATCGATTCTTCAAGCTGCGCGATTGCAGCAGCAAGCTACGATTTGGCTTCTCCGATCAACTGCAATTGTTCGATATTGAACGGCGGCCTGGCTGCATCCGCTATGAGATTCAGACTTGTTTGGGGCCGTGCATCGAAGGGTGCTCACGGACCGCTTACGAATCGCAAATTCGTGAGGCTCGACGGTTCCTCGAAGGGAGCGATGCTCGTTGTGTCGACATTCTGGAAGAGCAAATGCTCGCGGCGGTAAAACGACAACATTTCGAACAAGCGGCGAGGTTGCGCGAAGACTGGCGAGCTGTCGCTTGGTTGTCACGTCGAGTGGCCGATCTAGCCGTCGCGCGGCATGAATTTACTTTTGTCTACCCAGTTGATGGTGTAGAAGGGAAGAACATTTGGTATCTGATTCGGCGAGGCGCCATCGAAGGCAGCATCACCGCGCCACGCACACCATTGCAACGGCAGCGAGCCCAGCGAATGATCGTGGGGTGGCTGGCAGCGGAAAATACGGTAGGAAGTCGTTTTTCGGAGCGTCCCGAAACACTGGCCCTCGTCACGAGTTGGTTTCGCAACCATCGCGCCGAACTTAAACGCACACTTCAGCCCGATTCGATCGCCACCGATGCATTTGTGGAAGTCTGAATTCTATTCAAGTCAGGCTGAATCTGATTGTGACGCCAACGATGTGCTCGCCTCAAAAGCGAACACCAGACAAACTCCTTTTGGCATATCAGCGTTGGTAGATCGGTAACAAACCGCGATCCAATTGCAACATGATCAGGTTACAAGCCGCGATATAGACGGGGTGAATTTGGCCTTTCCAACTTCCGTCTTTATCTTGTTCCTCAACGATTCGACTATAGAGTCGGTCGCGGAAGGGTAACCAGTCTTCATCGCCCAGCCGGTAGACGACTTGGCTGTAGTATAGATAAGTATAGTGCCAGTGACCGAACGCCGAGCTGTCGTCATTCAAGTCATGCAAGCTCTCTTTGCTGTATTTCAACATTTGTGGAACGTGCTGGCTGTCGTAGTCGCCTGCGTTGAACAGCGCCGATAGAGCTGCAGCAGTAATCGCGGGGCGCGATGTGCCCATCTGCTTGCTGGAATAACTGATTCCTCCGTCGTCGTTTTTGCAACTATAAATGTATTGTTTGGCGCGTTCGATGACTTCCAAGGGGACCGAAATACCAGCGTTTCGACAGCCGCGCAGACCTTGTACCTGAGTGATCGTCGTAGAGCCTTCATCATAGTTCGCACCATCGCGAGCACTGACGTAACCCCAACCTCCAGCGCTGGTCTGGGCATTGCAACAAAACTCGACAGCGCGATTGAGCACATCCAACAATTCCTCGCGCCGATCATCGTAGCCTTCCTCCCCCAAGACTTGACTGAGAAACAGCATCGAGAAACCGTGTCCGTAGGTGTAGCGATTGTCCGATGTCGGGTCACCGATCAATCCATTGTTGCGGCATTTGCTGATCAAGTAATCCGTGCAGCGAGCGATTTGAGTCTTGTACGGTCCCTGCGTGGTCGTCGAACCCGACCCGATCAAGGCAATACCTGCGAGAGCTGAAAGCGCGACGGGATACGGTGGCGTATTCCATTGTCCACGCGTCGTTTGATTTCTGGCTAGCCAGTCTAAACCACGTCGAATCGATTCCTCCCAACGCGGTTGAGATCGCGCAGCGGCTTGCCCTTGAGCTCGTCCGCAAAATGCCAGCACACTGGCTCCGGCTGCCGCCCCCTGCAACCAACGCCTTCGCTCCATCGTGTCGACCTTCTGTCGCAACATCGTTCGTATTCCTTTCGATCCAAGCACTTACACCACGTACTATCCGCGATTATAGATTGTGGATCGCTCTGTGAATACATTTCAATGGCGGTTCACAGACTTGGCCGTCAGACAATCGGTGATCAATGCATCTTCACGCGAACTTCTATTTGCGGACTCACATGCGCTTGTGGTGCTGTGAGAGGTAGTCAGCAACGGCAATCACCCCACCGATCTTGTTGCCTTATTCGAGCCCCTACGCGTCAAAATTGAATTCAAATTGTCGATGCGAGCTTGAATCTTGTCGAGACCACGTGAGATCTCGTCCAATCAAAAGTTCTGTCATTTTTGCATGATGGGTATTCTTCATCGCAACCAGTTCCATGTCAAATTTCGAGCGCATCGCAAGTTGACGAACGCCTTCAGCGTCATCGTAGGTCATTAGAAATTCACCATCTAATGACGCCGCGATTTCGAACAAAGCCGAATGATCTAAATCACAATGACGGTACAGTCGCGAACCAGCCTTCTTACCCGATGCAGTGTAGGGTGGGTCGATGAAGAAAACTGCGTTTGGAGTGTTTTTATGTGAGGTAACTACGTCGATTGCATCCCCTTCAATCACGGTGAACCGATGACGCATATCCCCGATGGCTGTAATTCGATCTGCAAGAGTTTTAGCGTACCATCGAGATTTTAGCCCCTTCCCGTTTTCGCCAAATTTCATCAAGCTCGCGCCAGGAGCAAGAATACCACCATGGAACATTCGGTTTTTGATGATCGTACGAAAAGCGATATCGTCGATACTCTGCGATTCATCCGCGAGAGTCTGGCGAACATTCTGCTCTGTCACTTCGAATGTCAATATTCGATTACGAAGAATCGGATACAGTTCTGAACAAATGCACTTCCAAACTGCCACAACCTCAGGGTCTTTTTCAACGAGAATCACGTGATCTGCGAAATCCTCAAAGGCGGCAGTAAGTCCAATTATTCCTCCTCCAGCAAATGGTTCGATGAGTAGTTCAGGTTTTCGATCAGGACTCTTCCACCATTTCCTTGCCAACGGGACAAGCCATGTCTTTCCACCTGGATATCGAAAAGGGCTTCTCTTAGGAACGGACGCAACGTTTACAATCTTCCTTTTTGCCATTGAACTATCCCTCCACGATTTGATCGAGTGTTGGCGCGTCTGGTGGGTTGTTGTCCTCTAGTTTCTCGTCCAACTTATCTTGTAGAACAGCGACGAACTCGTTTATGTTTCCCGGCTCAGATTTCGTGAGCGTGATAAGTGTAGATTCGAATCCAGTGTAGACCGTCCGGGTTCGTTTCAGGCGGTATGAATTTGATGTTTGATCGTCAATCCGCATCTGCCGATGGTCGTATGCCAATGTTCTCGAGCTGGGTGATTTCCTCGGTTGACAATCGAAAATCGTCTATGGCGAGGTCGTCAAGCATGTGCTCGGCGCTATTCGTTCCGGTCAAGATGATCATTCCAAGATCGAACGCAAAACGAAAAACAACTTGAGGAATCGTCCGTCCGTAGGTCGTGGCCAATTGTTTTACGAATCGACTGGCGAGCACTTCGCGATTGGCTGTCAACAGCGAGAATCCTTGATAAGTCAGACCATGTTTCGCACAAATCGTCCGGATTTGACGGTCCCATCCATGGATCGCGAAACATCGATTCTGGACAAAAGTAGGTTTGATTCGGGCATTGTTAACTAACTGGTCTAACTGTCTACTGTCGACGTTGCTGACTCCTAAGAAACGCACAATTCCCTTGTCGTGCAGCAACTCCATGGCTCGCCAGGCCTCCCAGTCGTCTGCCCCCAATCCACTGCGTTGGCTTGGACCGTGCAGGACGAAGGAATCGATCGACTCTACGTTTAGATGGTCTAGCGAACTGGCCAGCGACTGTGCGACCTGGTCGGTGATCGAGGCGCGCGGGTCGTAGGGCAGCCGATGGTCTTGCCCACCACGGAACGTGAACTTGGTTTGCAAGAACAAATCTTCGCGAGTCAGTAGCTCGTTGGATATCGCAGTGGCAATGCCTTGTCCCACGGCGGCTTCGTAGTAATGGCGTCTTTGATTGGCGGTATCGATTCCTCGGAAACCTTGCTCGAGTGCAAGTTCCGTTAGCCGCTGAGTTTGCTCCTCTTTCCAAGCGGTACCATACATGATGCGCGGAACGCGAATACCACTTAAGTCGAAATAGAGGGGATTCGAAACGCTCAACGTTATTCTCCAGCGCTGGCGGTAGGAGCGAATGAAGCGAATTTTGCAGCAGGATCAATGGCTCGTTGGATGCGCGTGGCAAAGCGGACCCATTCTCGATTACCCAGCAAAGTCAGATCGCTGACTTGGCCGTTGACGACGACTGCGCTCAAGTTGAGTTGGTTAAGTAACTGATCGAGCGGATCGATCGACTGGTCTAAATCTAGCGCGACCCAGATCACGGTCCCCGCGCACGATGAAATTACTCCGCGGACACATTCGAGGGAAGATAATGACTGGAGAAGGAGTTCCGTATGCTGAATCGTGGTGGCAATTTTGGCGACGGATTGTCCGTCATCGATCCAGCCTAGCTCCGTACGATCCGACCAGATTCGCTGTTCGGCGGCCGGGTTGATCACGCGCGAGGTTGGACTACCGATCAGACGGTCCACACGATCCGCCATATTGCCCAATGCATCTTGCGGACCAGCGATCCTGATTATCATCGAGTCAGGAGGATCTATTTCAATGGCTGCGATCTGCAGCGGCTGGCCAAGTATTCGAGCCACAGCGGCGATGCATGCTGTAAGGCTCGGTGCATCCCACAGTAGCGTCATATAAGCTTGCGGGCGCGGAAAAACTTTCATTGTTATTTCGGTCAGCAATCCCATGCGTCCATAACTGCCAACCATCATTTTCGGAAAATCGAATCCAGCGGCATTCTTGACGACTTTGCCACCGCCGCGAACTTGGCGAGCCAAACCGTCAACCATGGCCATCTCGACGATGAAGTCACGGATCGAGCCATATAGGACTCGCGATGGTCCGCTCAGCCCTGCAGCAACCGTACCACCCAGCGTCGCACCTCGCGCACACCACACAGGATCGAATGGCAAAAACTGCCCATGCTTGGCCAGCGCATCTGCAACTTCTGCGACGGTCGTACCTGCTTTGGCAGTGATCAAGAATTCGGACGGATCATAACTGACGATGCCGCTGATGCCGCGCATATCGACGTACGTAACTTCAGTTGGCGCGACGGTCGCTACCAAAGCATTTTTTGTACGCGAACCGTGAGGCATGACCTTGGCGGATGATCCGATAATATCACAAATCTCTTCGACGTTAGTGGGGCAGGCAATCATGCGATAAAACTGTTTCAGTGAGATACTGCGAGCGTAAACCAACGCAAACCCGAAAATTCCAGCCAAAGCGGACCGTACGCTGGCGGCACGTCTAAAAAAATGCGCATCGTTGCCGAGTTTACGTTGGCTGCGTTGTTTATAGAATAACCACTCGCTACCTCAGGGTACACGCGACCGGACAAAGTGGAAGTGCTCTGCGAGTTTTTCCATGCTGCCTGGGTAAGCGAGAGCTGTAAGGAGGTTGCGGACCGAAGATCCCTGCGAGTTGAAAACAAATTCGCAGAGAAAATGGCTCATCAGAGCTTGGCAAAGCTCGAACTGTTTCCCATGGAGAATTTGTTGCGAACATGACATTTGATGCCAAGATCAATCGCTACGACCGCTGGCTGATATGGCTGCTGCGCGTTGCTGGAGCATTTATTCTGCTGTCGATCCCGGCAATATTCTTGCCGGATCGGTGGATGGCGCACATCCACGAGTACTTGGGATTGGGGCAATTGCCGCAGGTTGCGATCGTCAGTTACATGGCTCGGTCGTTGTCGGCTATGTACGCACTGTTAGGAGTATTTACGATTGCGTTTTCTTGGGACGTTCGCCGCTACGCACCCATAATTTCTATTTGGGCGTACCTACACATCGTCATGGGTGTGCTTATCTTTCAAATCGATGTCTGGTCGGGCATGCCATGGTACTGGACCTACATGGAAGGACCACCGGTGGGTGCCGCAGGTCCGCTGGTGTTGTGGTTGCAATATGCCTCGGCACGCTGTGATCGGTAAGTTCGTCGGCCGCCGCCGGTCAGTTCTACTCGCCAGCCGAGGCCGACGTTACAATTGAACGCTCTTGAAGTGCTACTGCACGGGCTTGTTAGATTTGACCAGAGGAAAAGCGAATGAAGAAAGTTGAAGCCATTGTTAGGCATTTCAAATTGGAGGACGTGAAGAATGCGCTGACCGAGCATGGAATCCACGGCATGACCGTCAGCGAAGTGCGCGGCTATGGACGACAGAAAGGTCATACGGAAATCTATCGAGGGACTGAATACGCTGTAGATTTTGTTCCCAAAGTAAAAATCGAAGTTGTTTGCACGGATGCCAACCTGCAAACGGTAATCGACATAATTCTGCAGACCGCACAGACTGGTCAGATCGGTGACGGAAAGATCTTTGTTACGGACTTGAGTAACGCTGTTAGAATTAGGACCGGCGAAACCGGTGAAGATGCCATTTAACTTGTTCCGCCAGCATTAAAATAGTCGTGGTTCGAATCGATACTTTCGGTCGGTTCGATTGCATATGTAGGCCCGCTTAGCGAGCGAACCATGATTTGATTATTGGGTGCTTGCATAATTTAGGAAACTCCAAGTGGCTGTAGTCGGCGGGTTACCCGGCGCTGTCCTTCAAGCACGAGAGAAACTTGCCGAAGGGCGACTCAAATTACGCGCTCAACACGATAGCGGCTCGCCAGGACTGCAAGTTTGCGTGCGTCTGTCCGACCTACTTGATGGCGTGCTGATGGATCTCTATCAAGCCGCCTGCACCGGAGAAGACTTTTCCGCATTGAAGGACGAAATTGCCATCATCGCGCATGGTGGTTACGGTCGGCGCGACGTCGCGCCATTTTCCGATGTCGATCTGATGCTGCTGCATTCTCCGCAAGTAACAAATCAGATTGAGCCCTTGGCACGTTTGCTCAGTCAATGGATTGTAGACGCCGGATGCCAACTTGGATTCTCCGTTCGCAGTCCACAGGTGGCGCTGAAGCTATGTTGGACAGAGCCAACGGTGTTTACTTCGCTGACCGAAAGCCGATTATTATGTGGCAGTAACGAACTGTTTTCGCAGATGATGGCCAGTTTGCGGGCCGGGGCAAGGAGACGCTCGAATCGACTAATACGCGACGTCATGGCGGCTCGACGCGACGAGCGCCGCAAATACGGCGAAATCGTTTATTTGCTGGAACCGAATGTAAAACGATCTCGCGGAGGTCTGCGCGATATTCAATTGGTCAGATGGATTGGATTTGCGCTGCACGGTGAATCGGACCTCGATCAACTAGCACAACTCGATCATCTCAGCCCCGAGGACCATCGAGCGCTCAAACGCGGATATCAATACCTGCTGCGATTGCGCAACCAAATGCATTTCGACGCCTGTAAATCGAATGACCTGTTGGACCGTTCGCTGCAGATGCAGCTTGCTCAATGGAGCGGTTGCGTAGCATCAGAAGGTATCCTGCCAGTCGAAAAATTCATGCAAGGTTACTTTGAGCATACCAGCGAAATTCGTTACAGCAGCGCACATTTCGCCGAATCGGCCAAAACGCGTTCGCCAATTTCGAGATTGTGTGAGCATGCCTTCGGCTGGCCAGTTGCCAAGGATTTTCGGCTTGGGTGGAGGCACGTATGGGCGACCAAGGTTGGCCTGGAACGCCTGAAAAACGAACCGTCGGCCGTATTGGAGTTGATGTCGATCTCCAATCGACATCGCAAGCCGATCGAACACAACACTTGGCGCACCATTCGGTCCGCGATGCTCAATCGCCGTTCCGATGAAATCGATCCAGATACGATTCGACTATTTATGGAATTGATGTCGCGGCCGGGACAACTGGGAAAGATTCTTAACCGCTTGCATGAATTGCGAGTGCTCGAGCAGATTTTGCCGGCGATGAAGCATGCGCGCTGCTTGTTGCAGTTCAATCAATATCATAAATATACGGTGGATGCGCACAGTATTCGTGCGGTTGAGTGCGCGACGGATCTGCAGCACGATGACTCGCTGTTTGGAATTCTCTACCGCAGCCTACGCAAGAAGCACGTCTTGCATTTGGCACTGCTGATCCACGACCTCGGTAAGGGATTTCCGGAGGACCACAGCGAAGTCGGCAAGGTAATCGCCGAAGAAACCGCGCAGTGGTTGCGCCTGGATGAGCAAGACAAGGAAACGCTGGTCTTTCTGGTGCACAAACACTTGATGATGTCGACGATCGCGTTTCGGTTGGACTTGAGCCAGAGCGAGGCGATCGTTTCCTTTGCGGCAGCAGTGGGTTCCAGCGAACGACTGCAAATGTTGTTACTGGTCACTTATGCCGATTTGGCCAGTGTCAGTCCCGAAGTAGTCAATCAATGGAAGATGGATTTGTTGCTGCAACTCTATCACCATGCGGACGCGCATTTTCGCGACGATCAACCGGGCGAGAAATTTCGTGAGGAGATTCGTCAGCGACGATCACAAGTACTGGCGCTCGTTCCCGAACAAGCTGACACGACGTGGTGGCATGCCCAGGTCGAAGCGCTGCCGATTGGTTACTTGATGCGTACACCTGCGAACCAGATCGTACACGAACTGGGGCAGTTGCAAGGACTGGCCGGGAATCAGGCTGTTGCCTGGGGCAAATACAGCGCAGCTCAAAGAGCCGTTGAATACACGATCGCGCTTCGACAGGCTGGCAAACCGATCGGCACCTTTCATCGAATTACCGGTGCACTTTCTAGTCAGGGCATGCAAATTCTGAACGCCGAAATTCACACGCAACCCGATGAGATCGCTTGGGATCGATTCTTGGTCGAAGATTCTGAGTTTGTGGAGGCGCCTCCACAATCGCGAATCGATGCCGTTTGCGACGAGATTGTCCGCGCACTCGATCCGGCGAACGCAAAATCGCCAACCTTTCGCAAAATCTGGCGCAATACGAAAACGAAAGCCGCTGAAGGGTTAAAGATTCAGCCCACTCAAGTTCGGTTCGATAACAGCACTTCGGAAAAACACACGATCATCACTTTGTTCGCCTATGATCGTATGGGCTTGTTGTACGATGTGTCGAAAGTACTGTTCGACATGAACCTAGTGTTACATTTTGCCAAAATCGGTACGCATTTGGATCAAGTTGTAGACGTGTTCTACGTCTCCGAATTGGAAGGCGGCAAGATCGAAGAGAGTACGCGACTGTATATGATTCGCCAACGGCTGCTGAGGGCAGTGGAAAATAGGACTTGATCGGAATTTCTTGCGTGATCGATGTGCGAGGTTCGCGCAGCGAACTTAGAGTGTGAAATTTTTGGAAAGCAATTTGCCATTTCGCTAGCATTGGGCAAACTACTGATAAGAGCATCCACGATGCCCACTGCGACACCAGCCTCGTAGTATATATGGTTTACGTTACCATAACCCAGGGATGAAATCGTGGTGCCCTTTTTGTTGCGACCAAACTGAGCCAACTTGGCGTTTCTTTCGCACTTTAGGGTACCAAGATGAAAATTAGCAAATTGGCGATTATTACCGCCTTCGCGTGCTGCGCCGCTTCACAGCTTGGCGTTGCACAAACAATTGTATCGGGCGAACCATCCGGCCAAGGAAGCGCCTCGTCCGTAAACTATCGCAAGCAACTGGAAGATCCATTTGCACCTCCAACAGCGGGTGCGCAGCCCGGCTCGGCTGCTGCGCAATCTGCCAGCTTGGACGAGCCAACTCTGCCAGAAGTCGACAGCAATTTGGAGCTGACCGACGCACCCTCACCAGCTCCCCAGTCAATCGTCACACAAGCACCGGACAACCCGTTTTCAAAACTGGGTAATCAGGTTCAATCGCCAGCTCAGGACGCGCGTATTGAAAACCAGCAACGTGGATCAGATACTGCGGCACCTGAGCAGCAACAGCCCGCAGGTCGACAAGTGGGAGCCAATAATCGTACCATGGTGGATACGATTCTTCATTACGGATCGCTGGATGGAATTCCGGACGCCAATACTATGCCAGTTCAGTGGCCCAGTTCAACACCGGTGTCGCGCAGCAATCCGGTCGGACATTACATGTTGCAGAATTGGTGCGTGCAGGGATTGTGGTATCAATATCCAGCAGAGCGCGCTGCGGAATGCCAAGTGATTCAACAGCGATTGGCGGCTCGCTCAGGCAATTCGTGCTATCAATACAATCGGTATACGATGGTTGGCAATGGTTGTGGCAATACGCTCGCCCAAAATGTTGCAGCTCCTTCGAATGTCCCAATTGCAATAGAAAACAGCGTCGCGCAGAATTCGTCCATGAGAAATCTGCCAACCGTACCGGTCAGCTCATCAACTCAATCGCCACCAGCAACTGTTCGTGATGCTGGTCAAGTCGCTCCGCAGCCACCTCAGCCGAGACCCGTGATTGCACAGCAACCTTACAGCTATCCCGCTCAGCAAATTCGGTAAGATCCGTTGGATTTAACTCGCGTGAAGAAATCGATTTTTTTCTTCCGGATTCGCGACTGATTTTCCGATAAGAATTTACACACGGATTGGGAGGTTGGAGCCAATGGGTGCATTTGCTCCAGCGACATGCATGGTCATGGTGTGACGATGGAGCGGCATACCATGACCATTTTTCTTTTCACTCGATGACTGCCGTCGGTTACAGCATCTTGGCAAGTCGCGCGCACAGGTCGGCGGTGCGACAGCTATAGCCCCATTCGTTATCGTACCACGAGATCACTTTCGCCAGCTTGCCTTTGTCGCCCAAGATTTGTGTGAAGTCAGCGGCGAAAATCGAACTGTGTGGATCGTCGATGATATCGCTACTGACGATAGGATCTTCAGTGTAGCTGAGAATTCCCTTGAGCGGGCCTTCTGCGGCTCGTTTCATCGCTGCATTAATTTCTGCCGCAGTCGTTTCTTTCTGAAGGTTGACCGTCAGGTCCACAACGCTGCCGGTCGCCACGGGAACTCGCATAGCGATGCCCGTCAATTTGCCTTTGAGAGCTGGTATCGCCAGTGCAACGGCGGACGCAGCGCCAGTAGAAGTTGGAATAATGTTCTGGGCAGCACCTCGGGCACGATAGGGATCCTTGTGAGGCAGATCCTGCACGTTTTGGTCGTTCGTATAAGCGTGCACGGTGGTCATCAGCCCCGACTCGATGCCGAATGTTTCGTGCAGAACTTTGGCTACCGGAGCCAAGCAATTGGTCGTGCAGCTCGCGTTCGAAACGCAACTCATTTCCTTAGTCAGTTTGTCATCGTTGACTCCTAGAACGCATGTCAAATCCGCACCGTCCTTGGCCGGAGCGCTCAAGACGACTTTCTTGCAACCAGCTTGAATGTGCGTGTCGTATCCGGGTTTTCCTCCGGCCGCTCGGCCAGTAAAAATCCCAGTGGATTCGATAACGATATCGACTTTATGCTCGCCCCAAGGCAATTTGGCTGGGTCGCGTTCTGAAAGCGCCAGGATCTCCTTGCCCCCAACGATCAAGTGCGTGTCGGTGGAACTAACATCGCCTTCATATCGACCGTGAACACTGTCGTATTTCAGCAGAGTTGCCAACATTGAGTTGTCGGTCAAGTCATTCACTGCCACGACCTCGAATTCGCTGGAACGCTTCATCAGGTTGCGAAAAGTCAAACGACCGATGCGTCCAAAACCGTTGATCGCAATACGAACTGCCACGTTTAATTCCCCCTTAGGATTTGCAATATGACTTTGATCTTTTCCAATTTCTACTTGCGAGGGCGGATTATACGTTTGATCCTTACCACCGGCAACGACCTCTGGCCGCAGTTACGGTGGCAAGTATCCATGCTTCATGACGGTATTTTTGCAGCCACAACGCTACGACAATGAAATATTATCGCGCTTTAGGTGTAAGAATCGGTTAATCTCGCGGAGTATAACAAGTGAACAGGATTGAACTCTGCTCGATCGCGTCTCCCCATTTCCACCTTCGACGGTTAGCTACATGGGTCAGTTTCCGGAAACTAGGGTCAGCCTAATACTGCGGTTATCTGAATCCGCCGATGTCGAGGCATGGGAAGAGTTCGCTGCCGTCTATTTACCAGCCCTATATCGACTGGCAATCGCTAAGGGCCTGAACAGCTCTGACGCCGAGGACGTTACCCAGGATATTCTCTTGGCCGTTGCGGGAGCAGTTCGGCGTTGGCGACCGGATTCGCACCAAGCTCGGTTTCGCACCTGGCTGTGCGCGATCGCCAGAAACGTAATCGCCGACTACTTTGCTCAGTCAGCGGTGCGCAAGGGCACTTATTCAGTATCCGACAGCGCACTAGAGCGCATTTGTTGCGATCACAGCACGATCTCCCACGATCAGTTCGATACGGAATATTACCGCGCAGTTTTTCAGTTGGCCGCAAAGCGCGTCCAACATCGTGTGACCGGCAACTCGTGGATCGCGTTTCATGCGACGACGGTTGACCAGTCGCCAATTGAAAGCGTAGCAATGCGATTGGGCATGCGCCCGGGCAGCGTTTACGTGGCGCGCTGCCGAGTTTTGAAACTTTTGCGCGAAGAGGCACGCCGCATCGATGCAGGTTTGTCAGGCGAACTCCCGCGAATCGAACAAATTAGGGAATCGGAGCAGCGACCATGAAAGAGCTTTCAAACAAGAAGAACTGCCCTGATAGTGCTCAACTGTTAAGCTGCTTGTCGGTGCTCTGCGATGAGTGCGATTCGACGACTCTTGAGCATCTCGAATGCTGCGATGCGTGCCGCGAAACGCTCGCAGAATTGGCTGGACCGCAACACGCTTGGTTGATGGTGCTGGAAAGTCTTTCGACAAGCCACGCACCTGATCTATCTCGTTTGAGCCACAGTGTATTGGCACTGTCCGATGCCCAGGAAAGTGGTTGCTTGGCCACGGCAGACGATTCCTTGGCAGCGCACGAAATACAACAGCTCCGAGCGCTGATGTCGGCGCCGTCACATCCGGAATTGCTCGGCCGCATCGCTCGCTATGAAATCGAACAATTGGTTGGGCGCGGCGGCATGGGCCTAGTCTTTCGCGGGCATGATACGGAACTGCATCGCGTGGTGGCGGTGAAAACACTCGGTCTGCATCTAGTTCCCATGGGAGCAGCTCGCGAGCGATTTATTCGCGAAGCCCGCGCATGCGCGGGACTGTCGCATCCGCATATCGTGCCGATGTACGACGTGATCACCGACGGCCCGATCCCGGCTTTGGTGATGCAGTATATCGCAGGCCCCACGCTGGAGGATTTCATTCGAGCGCATGGGCCGCTGGCTTGGCAACAAGCGCTCAATCTGGCGATTCAACTCGCAGACGCCCTGAGCGCTGCGCACGCACATGGACTGGTCCATCGCGATATAAAACCCGGGAACGTGATGCTGGAAGCGGACGCCAGCCGCGCATTGTTGCTGGACTTTGGTTTAGTGCGCATTCTCGACGACGCGACGCTTACTCGCAGTGGAATTCTTGCTGGCACTCCGCAATTCATGTCACCCGAGCAAGCTCGCGGCGACGCGGTCGATGAACGCAGCGATCTGTTTTCCCTGGGATCATTGATTTACTACATGGTTTGCGGTCACTCGCCATTTCGTGGCGATCAACCCATGGCGATTCTCAATCGAATTTGCCACCAAGCGCATCGGCCCATGCACAATGTCCAGCCCGAAGTGCCGCTCGAGCTTTCCCAAGTCGTCGATCATCTGCTCGCCAAACGCGCAAAACACCGGGTACAAAGTGCGCGCGAGGTACGCGACCGACTAACTGAACTAGCTCGCTCGCCGAGACGGCTGTTGGGGAGTGCACATCGCCGAGCGCGCCAGCGCGCCGCCCGAACTGTCGTCATTTGCAGTTTCGTAATCGCAGGCTTGGTCTGGTTCGGCTCAGTTGACCCTTGGAGAACCTCGGAGCCCAACCAACGTTCAAGCCAATGGGAGTCGCCGACATCGACCAGCGCTGCCCAGCGAACCGCTCCAAAGTCGGTTGCGAACGAGTTGTCGCAATCGCTGAGTGGAAAAGACGGCTGGGTCGAAAGCAGTCTGGCTGATTTGGCGGTGCACTCGGGTAACGTGAATACAGAGTTAATGGATGCGATACGCTCGCTGGATCACTTGGAATCGTCGCTGGGCCGGCCGGTGTCATTTAGTCTTTCGATCAGCGATACGTTCGAATTGCTGAGGATTGATGTATCCGATTTAAGAAACAGCGTGGGTCAGTTCGAGCGCAAGCTTGAATTGCGAGAGAGCGAAGGCGATTCACGCTGAATGAATTGGCCTGGGAGTCCGGTAACGAACTGCTGGGCAAGCCTGCGGGGGGAAACCCGTGATTGGTTGCGAAAGAGTCTAACTTTTCTTCTTTTCCAGGAGTGGTGTCATGTTGAATTTAGTAGCTTGGCGCGCCTGCGCATTGGGATGTACGGCAGCAATATTTCTTCCGGTCTTAGTGCGAGACGCGTACGGCCAATCCGCGACTAAGTCGTCGAGCGCTTCGGCCGCGAAATCCACCACTGGTAAGGGCTTACCGGAAGTACACACATTTACATCGCAGCAAATGCCCCCTGACTTTGCTGCCCAAATTGCCAAATCATTTTTTTCGATCAAGAGCGAAAGCAAGTCCAAGGTGGCACCGAAGATTACTGCAGATCCAAATACAAACTCCCTGCATGTAAGCGGAGTTACTTCCGAGCAATTTGAAAAGCTTGAGAGTGTGCTCTCCAAGTGCGAAGAAAAAATATCAACAGTTTTTCCACCGACTGAGCTAATGCTGGACGGAGAAATGCGGACTCCCTCTCGAACTCTTTTTTACCACTACGCGAAAAACTACCGAAAACCCATTCAAGCTATGGATGCTGTCGAGGGTTTTGTGACTCGCATGAACACCTCCCTGGGTATGCAAAGCATGGATGCATGGATGGGCGGAATGATGGGGATGGATGCGGGAATGGGAATGGGAATGGGAATGGGTATGGGTATGGGAGCGGAAGGTGGAATGCCAGGGGGCGGAATGGCGGGAGTGGGAATGGGAATGCCAGGAATGGATGCGGGTGGAATGTCGGGCGGAATGGGCGGAATGGGCGGAATGCCAGGGATCGATGGTGGAATGGGAATGGAAATTGGCATGAACTTGATGGTTAACACCGTCGTTTATGTGTTTGATGACTTGAAGACCGACGATGGTCGACAGCGTATCGAAGTGCGATCGGCTAAGAATAGGCCGATCATTGTTATCGAAGGAGCAACTGTACCCGTACCCAGCCACGCCAAATTGGCGAAACTGGTTGAGCTGGCCACCGAGGACAAGAAGTCGAAAACTCCAGCGTCATCAACTCAGAGAAAGAACGATTATTCGTCAGCCGAGCTAGAAATCATCGAGGCGATGATCAAGATCGATATTTGGAAAATAGATGCGATTCGCGAGATCGAGTTGGCTAGCGGTAGGCTCGAAGCCAAACAAGAGCTAAGACTACGAGAATTGTTAACAGAAGAATACGATGCGGTACTAGCGATACAGCAGTTGGAACTGCGCAGCGTTGAGGCTCGCGTACAAAAGCTGCGCGACGAACTCGAACGTCGCCGCACAGCGCGCGATCGCGTCATCGACGTTCAAGTCGGTAAACTAGCTCTCGAAGCGGAAGGCTTGTTGAAACGAGACAATCGATAGTGCAATGCCACAACTAGATCTTGACGCAACGGAAGCCATCAAGAGTTTCTGATCCGCTCTCTAGTCTAATTCCTGCAACCAACCCCATACGCTGGCTCGTGTGTTTACTCAATCACCTTAGGGCCTGCAAACAATAGTATCTGCAAGGTCGATGGAAATCCGAGGCTGAGGATTGTAGAATGTTGCACGTCATCTACTCGATTGCACATCAGCAAGTTTGTCATCTGAATAGGAATGCAGAGCATGGCAACGGACGAAAGCGAATCTTCAGGACTGAGCGACGAATCGCTCAGTTATCTTGAGGAGGTCAAAAAGGGCAAGCCTCGCAAGTTCGCGATGATTTGCAAGGGAACCAACATCGTCAGCTTGGTTGTCTACAAGAAAGGGAGCATCGAAAAGTACAAGAAGGAGGCTAAATCCGCCGGCAAAGGGCAGTTTTATTTTGGGGTAATCGATGGCCGCGGCCAAGACCTCACTTTCAAACTGGCTCGCGAGGATGGTTTCGATTCCGCTCCAGTCAAGACTCAGTCCCTAAAACACTTCCTAGACGACGGGGGCATCAAGTGCAAGCCCTTGTTCGAGATCGTCGACTCGGCTCCCGTGGCGCTCGATGACGACGATCCGCTGGTCGCGCGATTTCTAAAGCTTCGAGAGTTGGCCTTGCAAGTATGTGATGTCCACCCTGAACGATCGGCTGAGATTGGGCAGAGTGTGACAGCGACTGCCAAATTCCTTTCTGAGAGTGAGCCCGACCAAGCGGAATCCCAGGTCAACAGCTTGGAACAGTTGCTCAAGAGTATCGGGACACTGGCCGGTACTGGTTCGAGCACGGAGGCTCAGCCGCAATCCGTGCCGCCAGTTGCTCCGCCGCCTCCGCCAATGAATAGATCGGTCGATGAGGCCCAGCGCCAAAAGCTGCAAGCGGCGCTCACGAAATTGGTACCGCAACTTAAACAGGCCGTAGCTAATCACCCTCAGCGAAAAGTCGAGCTGCTGTCGCCGGTCGCTGAGATCAAACGGCAGATCGAAACTGGTGAGTTGGATGCCGCCAAGCAGGGCCTACTATCGGTAGGCAAGCTGCTGAAAGAAATACTAACTACAGGCCAAGCTTCCAACGATCAACCATCGCCGCAGTCCAGCGCGGATACAGCGAAGACATATGCGATTCGCTTGGCGGCTATCCGAGAAATCTACGATCAAGTGCTAGCGCAGCAATTGGGTGACACCAGCAAATATCGCGCGGTTATGGCCTATGCTACTGAGCAGGCGGAAGCGGGGAGCTATGCCAACGCGTTGAAAGCCTTCGATCGTTTGCAACCGCTGCTACAAGATGCGTTGGCCATGAAACTTGGGAAGGAAACCGATGTCATTCCTGAGCATATCGTTGCCGACCGCAAGCAGTTTGTTGTTTCGCGATGGCAACAAACCGTATCCTCGGTCAGCGACCAGATCGAGAAGGTCCGCCAAGCGATTCACGACGCGGTGCCCGACGAAAATGCCGATGAGATCGCAGATGCGTTGCAGGCCGAGCTCGAAGTTTTCTGGGCGGATCTCAATCAAGCCATCGTTGGAACCGAGAAAGCAAATGTGCAAAACAACCGGCCGCTGGATGCTGCGTTGGCATCGATCAAGTCATATCGCGCAAAAGTCAACTCTTCTCCGCTGCTCCAGTTGCTCAGCCGCGCGTCGAGTGACTTAGGCGGTGCCGCATCCGGAGTGAACGTGTCTGCCGCAATCATCAACGCGCTGAATGACCTCGAGATGAGGTTGACTGGCTAGGTTCCTACGCCCTACGTCAAATTCTCCCTCAACGCAATTCAATGTGTTATTCGCTAAATCAAAGAAATTGATTCTTCGCTAAGGATTCGGCCATGTCGCGAACCAAGACTCCCAACACGGCAGTTGTTGAAATCGATCGTGCCAAACAATTTTGCATCGACGCTCGCAAGTTGTTGAAACTTGACAAGCCGCTGATCAGCAAGGACTCGATCAAGTCCGATGCTTCGAATGTAGCTAAAGTGCTCAAGCAACTGGAATCGAAAGTTCCACCGGAGATCTTCAACAAACTTAAGAGCGACTTTGTCAAAGTCGCTAGTCAGATCAAGTCGAACGCGGAAAAGAACGCCAAGGAGCAAGTCTTAGGCGGCGACTCCGAAGCGCTCGCGAAACTGAAACAACAAGTCAACTCGGCGGTCGCCTATCTCGAACTCAAACCCGAGGTCGAACGTGAGTGCCTAAAAGCCCGCGCGCTCTCGTTGGCACGCTTTGCTGCCATGGACCAGAAATTCGAAACCGCGTGCCAGCAAGGTGCCAATTTTGATTTTGTGGCGGGGCTGGTTTCGCTGCGTGATGCCAAAACCGAGTCTGCGAGTGTTATCAAGCAAGCGACTGCGGATCAAAAACTGGTGGGTGAGCAACTTGCCGCTGAACCACACTACAACAACAAAGTCACCAAACTGAACGACGTCAAACGGCAACTCGAAGGACATTCGGCTGCGGCGACCCAATTGGCAAAAATAGAGCAGGCACTAAAAGCGGGTGCCGAGAAATTGAATGCCCCGACCGGCTCGCCGATTCAAAAGAAAGACCTAGCCTCATGGTACTTGAATGGTTACAACGCGATCGTGGCGGTCATTCCTAGCACGTCTGATCTACTCAAGCAAGGCCAAGCGGCGATCAACAAGAGTAACAAAGCGGTCAATAGCGATAATGAAATAATGGCCGCTCGCAAAAAGATCGAAACAGAAATCGGCAAGCTCCTCCATCCGACGGAACCCCTGGCCAACGAAGCAGATAGCCAGACGTACAGCGATGACGAGCAAGAGATTCTCAATTCACTGGACGGTACCAGTCAGAAACGAACGGCTGCGCTTCAATCGCTGGAGGATCTGGCGAAGAAAATATCCACGGAAGCTCAAAAGTTAGGCGATCTGCGCAGCCAGGCAAAGAGCCAACTGGACAAAATCAAAGTCGCTCAGGACAAACTCCTATATGCGCCTACCGACGAAGAACGAAACGCGCTCGCACCGCTGCGCAATGACTTTCTGATAGCCCAATCTCTGTTTGATTCCATGGATTTCCAGCGAGCGTTGACGTTGGCCAAACGAGTCTTAGAGGATTCCGAGACACTGGTTTCATCGTCATCGACCACGCCAGACAAACTGGCCGGCATTTGGACCACGCAACTGAATTTGGTCAAACCGATGGCCGAGCGCGTGGGACTCCAGTCGAAGGCTCAGAAGCTGGCAATGCCGCTGGACTACTTTGCCATCGTTGGCAAGATGGAGCAGGATGCAGGCAAATCGCTGAATTTCGCAACAGCCATCAAGCAACTGGAACAAATTCAGTCGGCGCTGCAAAAATATGATGCTCGACTCGCGATCGTCACTGATTGGAACAAAGCAGTAGACTCGGTCGCTCAAGCCCATCAGGAGACGCTGAATCTGATCGAGCACGTGCGGCAGAAGCTGACCGAACTGAATTTGCCCGTTGAGGGCTGCGAGCAATTCGGCCAGATAGTGGACGAAATTGATTCGGAATGGAAAAAGAAGCTGATGGTCGCCATTTCGCTCGAGGGTCTAGACGCCGACCAAACGCTGGCGAGCTATCAGACGTTGAAAGATGAATTGTCCGATCTTGCTGCCAGCAAGCAGGGCAGGCGACTAAAAAAATTGGCGGAAAGCGGTGCGGAGACGAAGGCCAGGAAAGCGTTCGAGCAAGCTAGCAACGATGCCAATGCCGCATTGGCGGAGCTGGTCTCGCGTGACTCAATGGCCCATGCATCACTATTAAGAAAATGGCAAGGCATTGTCGCGACAGCGCCCGATCCCTCAGGAGGATTCGAGGCATCGCGCTTGGCAATGGTTAATCTCAAGAACAGCGAGATTCAACCAGCGATCCAGTCGGCCACGCAACTTCACTCGACAAAGCTCAACACCGCTCGGCAAAGGTACCAAGAGGCGGAAGTCAAGCTGAACAACCTCAAGAAACTGGCCAAGAATTCTTTGCGACCGAAGCAGCGCAGCTTTTACGAAGAGTACTTCACCACGCTGACTTCTGAATTGCAAGATTTGCAGGGCTTGATGTCGTCGACCAGCAACAAGATGCTCGACGAAGCAGCCGTCGCTTGCACCGTATTCAGCACGCGAGTCGATAAGCTGACCAACGAAGTAAACTCGAGCAAACTGGAGATCGGTCAAAAGGGGACTGAGGAAACCGCCCGCGAAGGCCTTGGAGAAAGCGACGTCAATCCAACTCAAGATCCCGAGTTCGACGAACTTGGTCTCAACCTGTTGTTCGAAGGTCCCGACCCGTCCACTCAAGTCACTCCGTCATTTCGCTTGGTAGTTAAGTCGGTGTCGGTGATTTTGAAGAGCTTGACCGACAAGAATCTCACAACCTGCAAACCGACGCTTGCCGCACTCTTGAAGCAGGACTTTACTAATGTCCAAAGCGGCATCCAGACACTCGATCCCGAACCGGCCATGGAAGCTCTCCGGCGATTCAACGCTCGAGTCGTCCAAGCTATCCGCGATGCTGAAGCGGCAGCCGAATTACGAACCAATTTCAAACTCCGGCAAACGGAAGCGGAGAGCAAGTTCAAGCAATTGACCGGATACGCTGCGTCTGGCGTGCTCGGTTCGCTCGGCAAATTGGTCAAGGAAGCCAAGAAGCAGACCAAGGCTTATCACGATGAATTGGAAGGCAAAATCGCCGGTGCAGTCGGTGGTATAACGACCGAAAACGGCGAGACCAAAGCCACGCAAAATATCGAAGCGGTCATCCAAGAAATCAACAAGGCACTCGCCGATCCCACTGTGGCCCAGCAGCATGAGGTCCAAGCCCAAGCGGCCGTCTTCAAAGGCGAAAAGGAGGCCAATCAATGGAGCGAACAGGTCAAGCGATTCGAGCAGTTCGACATGGCCAATGCCAAAAATGCATTGAACGGATCGGATCAAGCCGATTGGAGCCAGTGGAAGGATCTGCAGAAAATGCTCGACCAGGCGAAGAAGACGTTTAATGACACAAAGAATTATGTAGGTGCATTGGAGTTGCTAAAAAACTGCAAAATGTATGTGCAACGCATCATCAAGAATCCGCAAGGATTGAAAGCGACCGCGCGTGGCAAACTGCCTGCCATTCAAAAGCGCTGGGTGACAGCGGTAAACAAATTCAACAAGTCGGTCGATACGGTAGTGAGCACAATCGAACAAACTGCTGCGGAAGACAAGATCGCCACGACCATTACGACTCCTGAGACGGCCACCACACAAGAAAAGGCGGTAGTCAAAACTATTGACATGCTCAAGAGTTTGAAAACGCTGTTCGTCGCCAGTGTTTTTGATGGGCCGATTGCGCAGTTGTCTAGCGACAAAATTGACGTGCGCACACGCCGCGCTGCTCGCGAAAATGCCCTGCGATTCGTTCGTTCTTATGCGGAGACATTGCGTCGTGATCCGCTGATGGTGAAACTGATCACACCTCCCCAGCCATTCGGTACCATAGATTTTTACGGCCTGAATGCTGTACTTCGTGACTTGGATTTGAACCTACAAAGGTCTGTCTAGAACTAGACTGTCGAACCACTCAAAACATCATCCTCCACAAGCATCTTTCTCATAAAGACCATTTTCATGGAAGTCGCACAATCCGAATGGCTGAGCGAAGTTAGCGGTTTGGCCATCGCCAAGGCAGCCAGCGACCAACGTCGATCGAAAAAGCAAACGGTCACCGACGAACTGGCTCGCAAATTAGAACCCATGAAGGAGCAACTCCGCCAAGAACTGACGGTGATTCTCAAAACCGGACTCATCTCGCGCATCAAGACGCTCGACGAGTCAGGTGGTCAGATGGACGAATTCGACATCATCGATCTGCCAGATGTTAAGAATCTTACGCCCGAAGTACAAAAACAATTGATCGAGGCCATGGCCAAGATCGATCTCTGGAAGCGCGAGGCGCTGGCAGAGATGGTTGAGATCGTTAACGAAAAGGGAGAAAAGGAAGTCGTCCCTTTGTTCGACGACGATTCGATCACCGAAGACATCTACATGCCGCTCGTTCGCGAGCGCATTCTGCCTGAGTGGATGGTGACCGACAAATTCTCCAAGACCCAGCAGATGATCAATGCTTCGGACAAGCTCTATCAAGAACGCTTGGAGGAATACACCAAGTCGCTTACCGAAGAGGAACAATCTCTGCTCGATGAGGCGAGCGGCGTGGTTGGCAAACTTGGAAGTCTGGCACAAAAGGCGGTCGCGATGGTCCCCTTCGCGGAAGCTGATACCGCCAAATCGATCATCGGCCTGGTCACTCTCGGCACCCAAACTACGTTGACTGGTGCGAAGATGCTGACCACCCGCGATTGGCAAGGACCACTCGACGGCATGCTCGATAACATGAAGAACCTGCTTTCGCAGTCTCTAACACTTGCACTCGGAGGCGAGACGGGTAATTTGGCCGGCCAGCTTTTTGGTCAAGCGGTTACGGGAATTCGCATTGCCAAATGTCTGACGATGGACCCTCCATCGATCGATGGAGCCATCGACGCCATAGCAGGCGGTATCTCCGACGCGTTTGGCGCTGTGAATTCACTGGACAAGAATGCCCTCAGCGCTAACCCCGTAGTGTCGCAAGCCATTTCGAAGTCCGTAACGCAATTGTTCCGCTCGGCCGCCAGCGCAGTTCGGTTGAAGACGCACGTGGACAACGCTGACTTCGAATCGTTCGTAACCGAACTGAGCAAGGTCGCCGATCAGACTTTGAAGACGACTCAATCGATCGTCACCGAGGCCCTCAAGGAGAATAAACCCGAAGACGCTCAGAAACTGATCGAATCCAAACAGAAGGAACTGACTGAGCAGATTTCCAAAGGCTTACAGATCCTGGAGAAAACCGCCAAGGTCGGCAAAAAAATGGTCGACGCCGCCAAACGCAAGGACATTCACGCATTCGCTCAGGACATCGTGGATGGCATCGGTGGTGTCTTGTCGGGTGTAGTCGCCACGTTTGACGCCGACGCAGGTAAGCGGCTGGCCAATGCATACACGACCACCACGTCAATCGGCATGGTCGGATACTATCTGTCGCTCGATCCCCCCGATAAATCGAAGGCTCTGAGTATTTTAGGTAAAGGCCTATCGGAATCGTTCACGATGATGTCACCCTCCGACGAGAATTTGAAACAAGTCGGCTCGCTGTTGAACTCGACCTTTTGTTCGGTGGCGGATGGAGTCGACATCCAAAAAATGTTGGCCGACGGCGACTACGCCGGAGCGCTGCGAAAGCTGTCGGCAATCAGTAAACGAGTTGTTTCCGAGGTCTTCAAGAGCGCTCAAAAAGAAGACGCCGAGGAATCCGGCGATGAAACAGGCGACGAAGATTCCGAAACCCTCGACACGGAGCTAGCCGACAAAATCCAGAAAAGCATCGGCAACGTCTCTGAATCCGTTGCCGGGTGTTTGCAGAAAATGCAAGACGAAGAGGCTCAGGCCGAATTGGAACGCAAAATCAACGAACTTCGCTCGGCGGATGCTCTCAGTTCAATCGAGTCAAGCCAAGAGTCGATCGAACGATTGCTGATTCAAGGTGATGAATCGGGAACGATGGCTGCGGAAACTCGGTCGATCGAGAATCTGATCAAGGTAATGGTCCGTGATCGTATGATCATGGAGATGGCATTCAAAGTCGTCTCCGCCGGAGCAGCCGTTGTTGAACAATTCGTCGCACCGATGGCCATTGGAAGCGCCGCGATTAAACTGGCCGAGAATTTAATCAAGGCCGCTAATCGTGCGATGCACCTTAACACTTGGATCGCCAATCAAAAGGACATGCAACGGGCGGTTAGCTCGTTTGAGACGTCGGCCCAGAACTTTGTGAAGAACCAAGCCGAACAATTTTCACATTACTCAATTCGGGCCGCACTTGAGTTAGCACGCATGATCGGCGAAATCGTTAACTGCAGCGGTCTTGCGACTGCCGCGGGTCAGGCCGTCAGCAAATCGGCCGCTCTGGCCTTGCAAGCTGAGGAGATCAGCTACCAGTTCTACAAGAAGGCTGATCTAGAAATAGCATGGCGGATGACTCGCAAGGCCTGGGATCATCCCGAAAGTCGCAAACTGCAATTGAAAGCTCGTCAAATGAATCCTACGTTGGCCAAATACACGTTGGCTTGGGGAGCGGTGGTCAAGAAGGACGCGTTGTGCCAAGAAGCGATGTCGACTTGCGGTTTGAATGCGTTGACGCTTTCACACAAGAACTCGAATGTCGCGAATGTTCAGCGTTATTTAGAGACGTATTTCAACGAAGATAACGTCGTTCTCAAACGCTATGCGCCACCCGACTGGATGCCCGCGAGTCTTGAGCTGAATGCCAAGAGTTGGGGGACCGCGAAGTCTCGAGCCGAGAAAATCGCCAAAATTGCAGTAGTTCCCACTGGTGATATTGATGAGGCCTTCGCCCAGCTCCCCGAGTTACAACAGGCATTTGAAAACCAAACATTTTTGCTCAAGGAGGATCCCGAGAGCGTTCAAATGCTCTCGATGTTCGAGTCCGCCTATACAGCGCACGTCACCAACCTCGAACATTTAGTGGATGGCCTGAGACGCTATCGATCCAAGTGCGTCGATGCAAAAACCAACGACCCCAATGCTGAAATGATATCGATTGTCGACGAATACTCAGAATTGATTCTAGTCGCGATTGGCGAAGCCGAAGCCTCGCACGTCGAGCTTATGGACCTTGGATTGGTAGATTTGTTTGCGGAGTCCCAAACTTAGCGCACACAACAGTATACAACTACTGACTAAGGATCGGCGCAGGAATAACTGTCAGCGGATAGTCGCCTTTCGCTCCGCGAAAGGATGTTCTTTCGCGGAGCGAAAGACGACACTCTTTTCTGCGCCGATGCTAAGCATGCTTGCACAAGAACACTTTGGGCTCGCTTATGTGAGTAGGACAAACTCTTCAGGGCTTCTCAGCTTGCCAGTATTTTGCGCAAGCAACTACAGTTTCAATCGGTCAAAGTACCCACGTCAAGCCAATCGGAAATTGAGGCTCGATCGCATTTCGGTGGCACATGTGAATAGAATCCGGTTCGCAATTTGCATTTAATTTCCAGTGGCCGCAAGTCTTTTCGCGAGAATGGCACTGGTGACTTCATCGCGCCGCGCCTGACATAGTAGTCGATCGTACATTGATGAGCGTCGAACAATATGTCAGTGATAAAACCGATCCCAGGTTCATTTTTTCCATGCCGGGAGAGTATCTCGACACACTGGTCGATCTCTAGATCGATCGCCGGAAGATTTTTCCACATCGTGGGTCGCACGCGAATCAGTTTTGAGCCATAGCGCAGATGGTAAAAGGTCCCATCGTAATGGGAACGCAGGAGAATTCGATCACTTGGAATCAGTTCAGCCACCGTCACCGCGTCGTCCGGATGATACCAACCGTCGCCCGGCTCGGGCCACATCATATATACGCCGAAATCCGGCATGTCTGGACGATAGACAAACTGCTCGGCCAATTACCACACTCCAAAACTCGAAACGATCGGCGGTCGGTTGGAAAGTCCCTGGAGCTTACCTTTCATTCGTTGCCAATTTGCTCTTGGCAATCTGCGGATGCCGCTGTAGCAAGCCATCGCGCGAAGACTCGAGCGCAGTCACAAATCGATCTATGGCTTCTTGGTCATGTTGAGTTGATAAACTGATGCGTAATCGTGACGTTGCTCGCGGCACCGTGGGAGGCCGAATTGCTGGCACAAGAAATCCTCGCTGCCGCAACCGTTGAGCAATTTCCATCGCCAGTTCTTCGTCCCCAACGATGACAGGAATAATGGGACTATCGCCATCGGGGACTTGCCAGCCCAAACCGCTCAACGTGCACCGCAGGGACTGAGCGGTTCTGCGCAGCTCATTGCGTTCGTTAGCCAACAACGTAATTTGGCGCACCGACTCGATGGCCGCCGCCGCACAACTCGCGGGTAACGCGGTGCTGTAAACATAGCTGCGACAACGATTCACCACAAAGTTGCACAGCGCGCTAGAACCGGCCACAAACCCTCCCACTCCGCCGATCGCTTTGCTGAGCGTTCCAAGTTTCACGAGTACTTGGTCTGAAAGCCCGAGTTCCTCAATTAAACCAGCGCCTCTGATGCCGTAAACTCCTGTTGCGTGTGCTTCATCGACAGCCAGCCCAGAATCATATTGCTGAGCGATGCTCGCGAGATCCTTCAGCGGAGCAGCATCGCCATCCATGCTGAATATCGACTCGGAGATTATCAAGACTCGGCGGAATCGTTGTCGCTGGCCGACCAAGAATTTTCGAACGAAGTCCGCGTCGCCATGAGGATAAACAAAAATCCTCGCGCCGCTCAAGCGACAGCCATCGATCAAACTGGCGTGATTTAATCGGTCGCTTAACACGGCATCGTCGCTCCCCACTAAACTCGCGACGACACCTAAATTGCAAGCATATCCGCTGGAGAAAACCACAGCAGCTTCGGCTTGTTGAAATTCCGCGAGCGCTCGTTCCAACTCCTGATGCTTGACCGTATAGCCTGAAACGAGCGGACTGGCACCGGCACCTAATTCCGCTGCAATCAAGATTTCGTGTGCCCGCCTACAAACCTCTCCGTTTCGGCTTAGACCGAGATAATCATTCGAAGCAAAGTTTACCAAATTTTCGCTGCAATTTCCCAATATTGCATGATGGCGCAGCGATCGGGCAACGCGTGTGCGCAACAATCCTTGCTCTTGAGCCTCGTCAAGCGATTCCTGCAAGAAATTATCCCAGGTCACCACGTGTGTCCCTTTCGAGTGTGCTCTTCTCGAGAGTCGGCAGTCCATGCTACAGCTCTTACTTGGTCACCGACTTGCGACTGGATTTCCAAGCCTGCATTGCTTCCTTGCGCGGCCTTGGATCCGTTTCGGGGAAGGCCAGCGATTTCGACTCGATCATAGGAGTCTGGCGAATCGCGTTGGTGGTAACGCGGCGGAAATTAGGAAAAGCAGTAGTCAAATTTTGCTTTTCAAGTGACATGCAAACAGCGAGTACGAGATCGGACATCCGAGTAATGCCAATTTTCACTTGGCCAGGTGGCAGAATCGGTTTGAGGCCACCCGGCGGAATCGTTCGGTCGTAGGCGTCATCCGGCAATTCGCCGATGATGGTGCGAGTTAATTCCGTCGAATCGTCGAGATACTTTTCCACCAATGCGATGTCGCGCACTTCGCCAAACAGTTCTACACACTTTAGCGACAATTCAATCACCTCAGGCTGGGATTTGCCGCTAAGAATTGTCCTAGCAGCCTGGATTCCGCCAGGTATGTTGTATCGAGTTGCCAGTAAGACTATGCTCGGTCCCACGTAGGGCGGCGCATTAGGGATCCAATGCTCGTAGATCTTTCGAACGCACACGTCGTTTCCCGGTTGCATGAGCACTCGCACTTGGCTGGGCAATTGGGGCATCAGCATATGAGCCTCGGCGGGGACGTCTTCGGGCAATAATGCAACAGCACAAAGCAGCGCGAGCGAGTCTGCCAAGTCGGGGATTTCGACGTAGTTCTCGAAGGAAAATAGGATTCGCTTGACCAGTTTTTCAGTTTCTGTTTTTACCAGCAGTTTTGTTTGAGTCAGTTCTTGCGGATCTTTCAGGGTCAATAATCCGTCCAACGCTCGAGCCAAATCTCGCTGTTTCTTCGCCATCGCTAGAAGCAATGGTTTGCCTGATCGAACTGGGCCAACGAGATGCAGGAAGGCTTGCCATCCAGGCAGGGAGTGAGAATTCGACAGATCGGGGTCGCGCAAGAATTCGTCGGAAAGACGCCGAAAAACACTATCTTCGATTTTTGACAGAATTCGAGCCGCTCGTTCACGAACCTCGTTTGAACTGTGTTTCAATGCGGCGTTCAAAGTAGGCACCGCAGGCTCGCCCATTGTTATTAGCGCCGTAGTTGCCCCTTCTCGCTTCGCGAACGATTGCGCTCCCAGTTCGGAGATTAACCCATCCAGTCGCTGCTGTAGATTGCTGTCAGTATCGACGCTCTTCGCGTCCTGACATTTTGCCGTCGGCGCTTCAGTACCGGTCATTAGCACTAGCGGTACAAGCAACAGCCCCACTCGTGCTCGACCAATCCATGAGTAATTACTGCTCGGCATCATTCCTTCACGCTGGCAATTAAGAAGTAGCAACGGTCACTTGCCCGGTTCGAACAGGTGCATTGTAACATCGCGCGATGCGTTCTTTAAACCCTCTAAGTACAGTCGCGATAAAAGTTCCTGGTCTAGCGGCTGGGCGCAAGCCCTCCTGTCACACAAACCGCGCGCAAAAGTCCTGTACGGGACTCTATGAAACGGTCAACCAATCAAACACAAATGCATTGATCCAAGTACCTTTATGGAATTGGAGGACACCGCAAAAAAATTTGCCGGAGCACTCGATCCCGGAAGAATTAAGGAATCAGCACGTTGCTAAAGATTGACCACAAAGATATTCGGAAAACTTTTTAGAAAACTATTGACATCGTAAATCGCCGCATTATCTTTTAATACCCTCTCAGCTAAGCCACCACCTTACCAAGCTTTCGAAACCAACTGGAGTTAGTTGATAACTGGGTGTCATCGGAACATCAGAGCCATAAGCCACGGAATGCAACCGGAGGATCAAAAACTCCAAAATTTCCCGATTTGCCGCTTGCATCCGGTCACACTCGACCAGGAATTTTACCAATTTTGCAATAGAAACTGCATTTGCTAATGGGCCCATTCAAGCATTGCATATAGAAGCACATTGGCAAGGAATCTATGAAAACGGAGAACAGTGCTTTCCACTTTTATTCCGCGACATGGCGTTGCCATTGAGGGCTAGTCGTGCCAGCTCAACATCTCCCATTCAACCGTAGCTTTGTAAGCCTTTCCCAATGTACGGTGCAGATTTCATCTCGAACAGCCAGCTTCGATTCATTGCATGACGGGCATATTTGGCAAAGTATTTATGGCAGGCTTGTCCCATCATGCTAGTTACCCATTTTCACCGCCGAACTCCTTTGAAATTTCAAAGCATTTATGCATATTTTGAGGATGTTCGACGGCGTCTAGATAATGAGGTGGAGTTCAATGTAATTGAATGCCCAGAGTACAGCAGGGGAATCTTGACCTGCAGCAGAAACTTACGGTTCGCCCTCAGGTACAAGAATGGGATTAATCATGTTACAGGCGATGTGCATTATCTAATGCTAGGCTTACCGCCAGACAGTTCGGTTTTGACGATTCACGATTGCGTTTTTATGGATAATCCCTCATTCCTTCGCCGGCGCATCTTGAAAACTATTTGGCTAGACCTGCCAGTACGAAGAGCAAAGTACATTACGGCGGTATCAGAGGCGACGAAATTGCATGTTATGCAGTTGACCGGTTGTGCGTCAACGAAGATTGAAGTTATCAATACAACCGTCAAAGATCACTTTGTTCCCATTTCGAAGGAATTCAACCTTCAACGACCCGTTATTCTTCAAATTGGAACTGCACCGAACAAGAATTGGCTTCGAATCATCGAGTCGCTAAGAGGCATTTCCTGCCATTTATTAATTGTGGGCGAAATCGGAGAAGCATATAGGTCAGCCTTGAATTCTAGTGGGACCGAGTTTTCGAATAGGAGCAATCTCTCGGATTCGGAAATGTTGCAGTGTTATGCGGAAAGCGATATGCTGCTTTTTCCATCCCTTCGCGAGGGATTTGGCATGCCCATCGTTGAGGCGAACATGGTAGGACGCCCGGTCGTTACAAGTAATATCTCGTCGATGCCTGAAGTGGCAGGCGACGCCGCATGCCTAGTTGATCCCTACAGCACGGCTTCTATCAGACGGGGTGTCGAGCGCGTTATTGAGAGCGAAGGCTATCGGCGCCAGTTAGTAATGGCCGGGTTCAAGAACTCCAAACGATTCAGCCCAGCTACGGTAGCAATGCAATATAAGTGTCTCTACGAACGAATCGCTGCAGCAAAAGGTGCAAGATTGTCATGACTAAAGAATTTCCCTCAATATTGAAGACACCTGAGTCGAGTGCAAGAAACGATGCCGAACGGAGCGAGTGGCAGGAGGCCAATCGGTCGTTTTGGGAAAGCAATCCTATGCGCTACGACTGGAGTGCACGCATTGCGCACAGCGAGTTCTCGATGGAGTTTTTTCGGGAGATAGACGACCGATTTTTTCGAGGGGTTCGCGAGTTTCTTCCCTGGAAACGACAGCCGTTCGAAGATCTCATGCACCTGGGAGAACTGGGAAATCGAGACGTTTTGGAAATCGGAGTTGGGAATGGTTCACACGCGCAATTGCTTGCCGCCTCTGCGCGGACTTACACCGGAATTGACATAACCAGCTACGCCATTGAAAGTACGACAAAGCGGCTCAAACTGCATGACTTGCGTGGGTCCATTACCCAAATGGACGCTGAGAAGATGGAATTCTCCGATGAGTCCTTCGATTTTGTTTGGAGCTGGGGTGTAGTGCACCATTCGTCTAGTACCCATGACGTAATGCGACAGATCGCGCGCGTCCTACGACCAGGCGGGCAGGCAACGATAATGGTTTATCACAGAGGATGGTGGAATTATTATTTTACAGGATTTCTGTTCTGGTTGTTTAGAAACGGAATTTTCAGTGGCAAATCGCTGCATGAGGCAATTCAAAGTAATACCGACGGTGCAATAGCCAGATACTATACGCCATCGAGCTGGAGAGAAATGCTTGCAGGTCAACTAGAGATTATCAGGTGTTATCCCATTGGGCCTAAATCTGATCTCCTTCCAATTCCGGCCGGGTGGCTGAAAGAGGGTCTTAAATCAATGTTGCCATCGCAATTGAACCGCATATTAACTCGCAATTTGTCTATGGGTGGTATGCTGATTTGCGAAATGCGCAAAACGTGACTCGGCTGACTGAGATTTGCAGGTCAATGACGCCGAATTACCAACCGTCGAAAATTATGAGTGCTGTTTGAATGTTGGTTGAGGCTCATTGGCACTTTAGAATGGGACGAGGGAAAAGAAGCAGCCAGCGCGTTTAACTCTAGCTGCCATGTAAGTTTCCACCGACGAAAATAGAGCGCAGGCTTTCCGAGACCTTGGGCCAGCGCTGGGAGGCGGTTTGAAATTCAGCTTCCATCCAGCGCACGGATTCGCTCGTTTGAGCGCGAGACTTTTGAGGGTGATTTGGTCGAATGGGAAATTGGCCGCTGACCCCCATGGCTAATCGACCTTCAACATCTTCCGATAACAGATAGCTGGCAAGCAATCGCGCAGATATGGGATGTTGGGAATTCTTTAGAACACAAAGCGTGTTGGGGATCAACAGTGTTCCTAGCTCATCGGCTTGTTGATCGGGAAATACGATCGCGATATTGAGTCCGTTGTCGAGCTCCACTAAGGCATCGTCCGTATCCGTTAGTCCAAACGCGAGTTGCCCAGCGGATACCGATTGAGCTACCTGTTTATTGCCCGACAACACGACTGCATTCGATTTGACTCGCTGAAACCAGTCGAGCGCGGCTGGCGCTCCCAATTTACTGTCAATGACGGTGAAGTGAGTCGCCGTGGTACCGAACAACGGCAGAGCCACACCGCACTTCCCTTTCCACTTCTCGCTCGACAATTCCATGACAGATCGGGGCCATTGAGATGGATCGGGCAGTAGATTCTTGTTGATAATCAGAATCCGTGCTCGCGCTGCGAATCCAATCCAGGTCCCGTTGGGACCGCGCATCGACTCGGGCCAATCTGGCGGTACTTGCCACTGCACTCTTTCTAGCAGACCGAGGCTATCCAGCCGCAAAGTGTGCATGATTTCGTTGTTCCAAAAGACATCACAACGCACACGTTCTTTCTCGCTGATGAGGCGGTTGACCAAGCCAACTGTTTTCGACGATTCGACATCGAACTGACTGGACACTTCCGTTCCCAATGTTCGTCTCTTGAAAGCACTTAGAATCGGCGCTGCAAATTCTCGGTCGGCGGCGCTATAAATGACCACAGCATTTTCAGGACTTGGAACACAACCGGCTAGCAATGCAAAACAGGCTACGACGGCAACCAGTATTACTATTACAGGCGATCGATTCGGCATTGTGCCAAGCATTGACAGTTGTCCGTTATCCACAGGAAAGTTCTAGGCAATTACAGCGCGAATCGGCTCGCCATAGTCCCGTTCAAGTCGCTTGCGACCAGGCAACGACAACGAGCGTGGGTCGATTCCGAGTTGATGCAAGATCGTCGCGTGAATGTCGGTAACATAGTGGCGTTCTTCCACGGCGTGAAAACCAAGCTCATCTGTCTTGCCATGCGATATTCCGCCGCGGATTCCACCACCGGCCATCCAGACTGTGAATCCATACGGATGATGATCCCGGCCATTCGAAAGTTGAGAACCAGGTGTGCGTCCAAATTCCGAAGCCCATACGACAAGCGTTTCGTCAAGCATGCCTCGGGCCTTGAGGTCCTTCAGCAGCGAGCCGATAGGCTGGTCGATTTGTTTGCACAATCGTTCGTGGCCGGTCTTCAAGTTAGCATGCGCGTCCCAGTTCCCCGCACCGCCATTGCTACCGTGGTAAACTTGAACAAAGCGCACTCCTCGTTCTACCAATCGTCGTGCAGTTAACATTTGCCGGCCAAATTCGCGCGTCGAGTCCTGGTTCAATCCGTAGTCATCCAACGTTTGTGTGGACTCATCGTCGAACTTGACAACTTCCGGTACCGCCATCTGCATGCGAAAAGCCAGCTCGTAAGACTTCATTCTAGCCTCGACCGTCGCATCGTTTGGAAACGACTCGGCGGTGATCCGGTTCAACTCTCTCAGCAATTGAAATTCGCCCGCCTGTTCCTCTTCAAAAACACCCTTGGGCGGCTTCGCATAGGGCAAAGGATCATGCGGGTCGACTTTGAGAGGTATGCCATCATATTGAGGACCGAGGTAATTGGCTCGATGCGCTTCCTGCCCACCGCAACAATCCGCCACCGGAGTGCCCATCACGACAAACTGTGGCAAGTTCTCGTTAATCGACCCTAAACCATAATTTACCCACGATCCAATGGTGGGAAAGAACCCATCAATGCGATGGCGACCGGTGTGGAACTGCAATTGTGCACCATGATTGCTGTCTTCGGTCCACATCGATCGCACCAAACAAAGATCATCGGCACAGGCGGCGACATGAGGCCACCAGTTCGAAATTTCCAGACCCCCATGCCCCCATTGACGATAACCAACTTGCAATGGGTAAATTTCGTTGCGCACAAAGCCGTTGTTGGGATCAAAAGCCACCACGCGTTCGTTAGCGCGATAGGGCGACGTCAGCACATCCTTGAAAGGCGTCTCTTCGATGGTCTTGCCGGCATATTTATTCAGCATCGGCTTAGGGTCAAACGACTCCAAATGGCTTGCACCTCCGATCATGAACAGCCAAATCACACTTTTTGCCTTCGGGGCAAGCTTGCGAACGCTTGTTTCCATCGCGATATTCTGACCAGCTAGCGTGTTCTCCTGATGCAACAGCCCGGTCAGCGCGAGTCCGCCAAACCCCATGCCCATGTCGCGCAGTAACATCCGTCGCGAAAAAGCTCGCGATAGTTCTCGTTTGTCTGTCACGATCGCGGTTATCTCCTAACGAATATTCACAAAGTCATTGTGATTGAACAGAACGTGAGCCAAACTCTGACGCGCTCGCATTACCGGCGCTTCAGCAGCTTCTTCGGTAGTCTTCGCACCCAGCGTAACCGCATGCAAAGTAGATTGATCGATCAGTAGTCGCGCTTGGGTGTCGAGAAAGGCTAGGCAGGAATCTTCTTCGCTGTCGCTCGGACGACGTCCCAATGTCAGCATAAACAATCGCTCGATGAATTCCTTTTCCAAGTTAGGGCTCGACTGAGAAATTTCGTTTGACAGCGCGGTCGCCAAACGGCGCGACAAACTCCTCGCCAGCGCGCTATTGGACATCACCAGCGCTTGCTGAGGAATGATACTTGGACTGCGACGATAGCATTCATTAGGACTGGCCGCATCGAACAAAACCATCATGGTCATCTGCTTTTCATAAGCGTGGCGAAAATACACACTGCGGCGCATGCTGGTTTCGCCATCTTCTTCCGCTAGATCTGGTCCGCCACGAGTCCTATCGAGCGCGCCCGAGGTCGCCAACATGCTATCGCGAATCTGTTCAGCGTCTAACCGACGCACATTGGCCCTCCAGTAGGTCGTATTATCTGGGTCATTCGCCGCATTTGTTGAAAACCGGCTGGACGATTGCGCCGACGCTCGTTGGTATGTCTGCGAACTGACGATCAATCGATGCAAATGCTTCATATTCCAGCCGCTTTCGATGAACTCAGCCGCTAGCCAATCGAGCAAATCGCATAGCTCAGGTTCGGGCGTTCGCATCCCAAAATCAAAAACATTCGCAACCAAGGGCTGATCAAAATGCCGCATCCAGATCTGATTTACGGCGACTCGTGCGGTTAGCGGATTGTTCTTATTCGTAATCCACTTCGCCAAGGCCAAGCGGCGGCCAGTACTTTCGTGTGGATACTCGGTGCCGACGTGAGTATACGCAGTTGGGTCCGCTTCGAAGGCATCGATCGCTTTATCAAAAGCAATTCGCGCGGCGTCCAGGTCTCGGTTGGCCTTGTTGATCGCCGCCGTTCGCTTGATCACATCTTTCTCAGCAGACTTTGTGGCTTTGCCAAGCGCCTGTTCAGCTAGCTGAAAGACCACCTCAGATTCCAACAGGTTGTACGATCGTTCCAATTCCGCCGCGCGCTTTGCCGCAGCTTCAATCGCCAAGGTATTCGATTCCGTCGATAACATTTCATCGGCTGCGTATCGAGCTTCCAACGAATCGAGAGCTGCGCGCGCCAACTCAAGTTTGCGCGTTGCAGCGGCTGATTCGGCCTGAGTTGACTCGACTGTCTTGCTCGATGAAGTTAATTCCGCCTGCGCTTTCTCCACCCGTTTGCGAGCCTCTGTGAGAGCGTTTTGTTTAACTAACTCTGTCAAGTCAGGTCGATAGCTTTCGCGTGGTAACGGTACGGATCTTACTTCGAAGGCAATGGGAAGATATTTCGGAACATTCGCTGTGATTGGCTTGTCTTTGAGCGGTTGTTTTTCGTTGCCACGCACGTAGATGTACGTCGCTGCATCGGGAGCCGCATCGAATGCTCGAGGCAGTCCGGCTTTCATCACGTCCGGCTCGCCCGCAAACTGCTCCGTACGAACGTTATGCGGTTCGAAAATTGCGCGGAATTGGTAGTACTCTTCCTGCCCGATCGGGTCGAATTTGTGATCGTGGCATTTTGCGCAGTTGATCGTCAATCCAAGAAAGGCTTTCGCCGTATGCTCGACGGTCGCATCGAGCCAAATATTGCGATTCGATCGGTGATAGCTGCGAGCCAGAAATCCGGTCGCCCGCAAAACATCGCGATCAGTGGGAGCAATTTCGTCTCCGGCAATCATCTCGCGCACCATTTGATCGTACGGCTTGTTCGCGTTCAACGATTCGATAATCCAGTCGCGCCAATGCCAAATGTGCCGTTGGCTGCCGCGCAATTCTAATTTGTAGCCGTCCCAATCACTGTACCGCCAGACATCCATCCAGTGGCGACCCCAACGTTCACCGTACTCGGGTCGCGACATCAATTCGTCCGCGACTCGCGCTAGTGATTCATCGGTTTGATCGGATGCGAAAGCAGCAATCTCGTTGGGCGTCGGTGGATATCCAGTCAAATCGAAAGTCAATCGGCGCAGCAGCGTCGCGGGTTCAGCTCTTTCTAGCGGCACGATATTGCGTGCAAGTTGCTTGGCAGCAATCAAGCGATCGATGACGGACTGGGAATCGGCCTGTCCATCAACGACGGGAACCGGCGGACGAACAATCGGTCGATATGCCCAGTGCTGCTGAGGGCCTTGAACAATTGGCTCATCCTCTGGTGCGGGCATGCCGTCGGTTAACCATTTGCGCAACCGCTCAAGCTGCTCTTGGTTTAACGGGACACCCTCGTCCATGGGTGGCATTCGCTGGTCGGGAGAACTATGACCGACTCGCTGCAGTATTGGGCTCTGATCAATATCCTTGACAGCAACAATCGCCCCGTTTTCGCTGCCCTTGCGAATGAGCTTGGCGGCATCCAAGCGAAGTCCCGCCTCCGCTTTCAAAGGACCATGACAAGCGATGCACTTCTCCGCCAGCAGAGGTTTTATTGAGCTGGTATATAGGTCCGCGCCGTGGAGCCGCAATTGTTGCGTCACAGCAATACTTGCCATGACGATGCATATGAATCGAAGGTTCATTCCGGTTGCATATAATATAGGTGAGAATAGAACTTCGCGGGGCAGGACCTTATTCTAGCATGATTCCAGTTGCCGCTTCAATCGATGAAGCTGCCTGCTGCCCAAACTCTGATGATACAAGACCTTGTCCCGATTCCCTATAACGTGTCACGAGCGCGCCGAATAACGCTTGCAGTTTTGATCCTAACAGTAATTGAGGTCCGGCCTAATCCACATTCGCTAGCTTGACTCGGTCGAGCCAAAAACTTTCGGCCTTAGCATGATCGGTCAGAACTTGGCTTCGCTTTTCCAAATCGTCTAACTTCAATTCGCGAGTCCGTTGCCGTCAACCGTCGACGCAAAACTGGGACCGCCAAGAAGTCTGTCCCATAGATTCGCAGTTGATTGCGATAGACCATCTCGGTTGATTGATCCCGAATTCGGGACTATACCGAGTTTCCAAAATCCTCATTCGAGCACCATCGCCATCACATCGAAGCCAGATTTTCCTGTCTCGTTGTCTCAACACCGCATTACTGTCGTCCTGCAGCTCCACGTTTACATCGGGCGCAAAGTGAAACCGCCCCTCGATGTTCGCGGTTCCCTTGCCAGTTACCTGGTCTTCGATCGTCAGCAAACCTGTGCGACACACGAAGGTCCTCCGGTGTTGCCAGTTGTTACGTGTCGAGTACGAACCCGTCAAACGAAACTCGTGGTCCGATTGGCACTGCGACTCGACTTTCGGAACACATCGATACCCGACTCGAAATCCGCCCCAAACTTCGCTGGAGTCCTGACCATTGATCGACAGCGTATTGTGGGCCAAAGTACTTCGGTCGTAATTCCGCTGGCTGCCGACCGAATACTCAAACGTACCTGTGTCGGTAATGAATCGCTGACCAGCGAGCGACCACTCAAATGATAGCGTGTCGGCATGCGCGTGGCCTGGCTGATAAGTCGGCCCAACTTCCCCGCAGTCAACGATCAAATAATCGTTTTGGCTCGATCGCCAGCCGAAGTAACCAGCATTGGCCAGTGACCAGCTACCACAAGCTGTTTCGCGGATGGGAGGCTGCACATAGACTCCAATCGCTGCATCATTTAGTAACGCAATCTGGCCATCCGGATGAGTAACTTTGGCCATGGCGTCCAGCATTCTAGGCAGCAACTGTCCGGCCATCGCAGCGACATTCGCATCGCCGTAGACTTGCAAAACAGCAACCAACCAACACATGCGAGCATGGTACATTGCCGATCGCTCGAAATGCATACCATCATCGAGAATTTGTTCGCGCAGTTGCCGCGCAGCTATCGAATTTCCTCTCTGACGAAACCGAAGCGCATCCTCGCCATCAAAACACCTACCGACAACAACCAGCGCAGCAGCGTTCTCCAGCAAGTGATTGGCCAGCAGATGATATTCCAGGTGAGCTGCCAACCAACAGCTTTGACTCCAAATACTGGTCGTCAATAATTCTCGAAAAGCGTGATCGTTGCGCAACTGTTCACGCCATCTTCCGCCAAATAATAGGCTCCAATTCATAATGCGCAAAGAGCTTGGGTAGGGCTCCCAGCCGGTCGCGCAAGAACGCGGTAAGTGAGTTGCGATCCAATTCGTGGTCAAGTCTCTAGCGACTTGCCATCCAGCATCGCCATGGTCGACGCAGCTCCACAACCAATCGAAGTAATGAAGGTTATAGGTCCACAATCGTGGCAAGCCGATTGGCTGCCAAGCCAACGCTGGATCTAGGGTGTGCGTGTCATTGAGAAACCGAAACTTGCGCTGGGCCAGTTCCGACAATGACTGGGGAGGAACCGGCGGCCATACATCGGGGACAATTACTTGTTCGCCCAGACGCCACTGGTCGGCAGAAGGTCGCCTACGCTCAAGAGAGGCCGGATTCTCCAGCCGCTTACGTAGACGATTGAGTACTTGGTAGAAGAGCTGTTCGCGTTTTAACCAGCGAAGGGTGCGAATCAGCCTGCCGAGGCGCATCGTTACGCCCAGCAGCCGCGAGTATCAATCACAACTCGCTGCTCAAGCAATCGCTTAGAAATCGATTTGAATGGTTTATGATCGACCAATAACAATACGATATCGGCCGCTCGTACCGCTTCTTCGGCCACCAGCAATGTCGCAGTTGCACTGAGCGAGGACGGCAGTTGCCGTGTATGCGGTTCCGCCACGAGCACTTTGCCAAGTTTCTGATCAACGATCGATTCTACGATGTGCAATGCAGGGCTCTCGCGCATATCGTCGACGTCCGCTTTGAACGTCAACCCCAGGCAAGCGATGACGGGATCTCGAAATCTGGCCGCCTTTTGCCTGACCATTTCCAAAATGTAGTTGGGTTTGGAATCGTTCACTTCGCGTGCCGTGCGAATTAGTCGAGCCTTGTTCGGTGCAGCAGACACGATGAACCATGGATCTACCGCGATGCAGTGCCCACCGACACCTGGACCTGGCCGCAGAATGTTGACGCGGGGATGGCGGTTAGCGAGTTGTATCAGTTCCCAGACGTCGATCCCCAGTTCATCGCAGATAATTGACAGCTCATTGGCGAATGCTATGTTCACGTCGCGAAATGAATTCTCGGTTAGTTTCGCAAGTTCGGCAGTGCGCGCGTCGGTTACATAGATTTCCGCTGAGCAAAATACCTCGTACAGTCGTTTGGCACGGGCACTCGCTTCTGATGTTAGCCCACCAGAAATTCGATCGTTCGATACCAGTTCCTTCAGCATCTGGCCCGGTAAAATCCTCTCCGGGCAATGCGCGAAGTGAAAATCTGCCGACGAGTACTTGCCTGCCAATTCGTCGATCAACCAATCGCGAACTTTCTCGGTGGTTCCCACGGGGCTAGTCGACTCGAGGATGACCAGCGCGCCTGGCTCAATCACTTCCGCAATCGATCGGGCGGCCGACTCCACATAACGCAAATCGGGCTCGCGTCCGTTTTCAGTTTCGTGAAATGGAGTTGGAACGGCTATGATAAATGTCTCTGCGCTAGACGGCTTTGCCGCAGCCTTTAGGTTGCCACTTTGCACGGCAGCTCGAACGAGTACATCCAGGTCCGGCTCCTGTATATGAATGCGTCCCTGTTTAATGGTCTCGACCACATGCGGCTGGACATCGACTCCCAAAACACTCTTGCCCTTGGTGGCAAATATCGACGCCGTGGGCAGGCCGATGTACCCCAAACCAAGCACGCAAATATCGAACTTGTCAGTCACGAATCATCTCGCGTTCAAGAATCTCTCGAATCCGGGTTGCCGCACGGCCGTCGCCATACGGATTGGCAAGTGCCGACCGACGCTCATATTCGCTCGGATTCTCCAGCAATACGCGAGCTTCAACACTAATTCGCTGTGGATCGGTTCCTACCAAGCGACACGTTCCGGCGCCGACGCCTTCGGGTCTTTCCGTTGTTTCTCGCATTACCAGAACCGGTTTGCCGAGACTGGGAGCTTCCTCTTGGACACCGCCCGAATCGCTAATAATAAACTTGCACCGATCCATCAGCCAAATAAAATCCTCATAGCCCGTCGGCTCAATCAACGCAATCCGATTGTGCTTGCTCAGCAAGCGATCTACGGGCTCACGGACGTTTGGATTTAGATGAACCGGATACAAAATTCCCAGGTCAGGATGTTCACCGGCAAGTCGCAATAAAGACTGACAAATTGAATCGAAGCCTTGACCAAACGACTCGCGCCGATGACCAGTGACCAATACCCATGGCTTGCGACTGCCGGTTAAGTATGCTCCCGTAAAACTGTCGGGAATCCCCAATCGTTGAGCGAGTTGGACAGAATCTACGCGAAGCGATTCGAGGCGAGTTCTCATCCATAGCAGCGCATCGATCACGGTATTGCCGGTCACAAAGCACCGCTCAGACGGAATATGTTCCTGTAGCAAATTCGCTTTGCTCTGCTCCGTCGGCACAAATGCCCACCGGCACAAAGGAGATGTCAGCCGTCGATTCATTTCCTCGGGCCAAGGCGCGTCAAAGTTATAGGTCCGCAGTCCAGCCTCAACGTGTCCCAATGGCACGCGCGCATACGCGGCAGCCAGCGCAGAAGCTAGCACCGTTGTCGTATCGCCTTGCACCAAGATTGCATCTGGTTTGCGTTCAACCAGAAAGCTGCCAACCGATGTTAGTACACGCGCGGTCAACTCGGTCAGCGTTTGACCTGGCTGCATGAGAGCCAAATCAAAGTCGGGTTGTAAATCGAACGACTTGAGGGCTTGATCGAGCATTTGCCGATGTTGGCCAGTTGACAATAGAATTGGCTTGAGCGTAGACGACTTTCTCAACTCCATCACCACCGGAGCCATCTTGATCACTTCGGGCCGTGTACCGACGACGATTACGATGTTCTTCATCAAAGTCTAAACTTGTTGAGCCAATTGAATGGCAACTCGAGACACTTCCAACTGTTCGTCCAGCGATATCGGCCAGTCTCCACCATGCTTGACGCAATTCAGGAAAGCCAGTATTTCTTCCGAGTGTCCTTTGTCTTGATAACGTGTTTTAAATGATTTGCCGGTTGCAAGATTCTTGCTGACGCGGAAGTTATCGCATTGTATAACATTGCCACCGGCGAAGATCTCCACTCGCTCCTTGGGAAATGCCTTGTGCCCGTTTGCTAGGTAGTGAATCGTCGCAATCGATCCATCTGTGAATTTCAGGTTCATGCTCGCACAGTCACATGCATGTCCGGTGATCCCTCCCAGGCAAATGATCGATGACTCGGCTATGGGGGCTCCAACCAAGTACCTCGCCAAATCAATAAAGTGACATCCCTCGCCCACGATTCTGCCGCCTCCAACACGACTGTCATGGACCCAATGCTCATTCGACACATGGCCAGCATTTACCGTGATCACCATCGCTCTGCTACCTGTGACCGACTGTAACCATTTGGCCATTTGACGCGAATGAGGAGAGAATCGGCGGTTGAATCCTGTCAGTAAACAACAATTTCGATGCGAGCAGCAAACTTGCTCGACGTTAGTCAACTCTTCTAAAGTCAGTGTTAGCGGCTTTTCTACAAATACGTGCTTGCCAGCTTCAAGCGATTGACACACAAGCCTAGCGTGACTGTTATGTGGAGTTGCAATAAAAACTGCATCGACGTTGGGGTCACCCAACACCGACGACACATCGCTTGCCGCTTGTTCAAAACGGAACTTGCGAGCCGCGTGCGTTGCCGACACTCCGGAATTTGAGACCACCGTGTGTCGACGAATCGATTGCTTGGCGAGAATCGGCATCAGCATTCGCGTTGCAAATCCACCCGCACCTATAAATGCCACCGATGGCAGATCTTTCCAAGTCGAAGACGGCAGCGTTGAAACAACGCGACTCTGCTTCGCGGCCGAACAGGTTTTCCCTGCCGTGTAATTCAGCACTACTCCCAGCGCGCCGCCTTGCCCAACTACGTCGTACGCTTTCAGCGCCTCGTCGAAATCGAATCGATGGCTGACCAGCGGTAAGACATCAAGTTTTCCAGTTGCCATCAGGCCAAGTACCGCTTCAAAATTCCGCTGCTCCGTCCAGCGCACAAATCCGATCGGGTAGTCCAGCCCTCGTTTTTCGTATTCGGGATCGTATCGTCCAGGACCATAGGAACAGGACACTTGGAAAGTTAGTTCTTTTTCGTAAAAATCTGCCCGTCTCAGATTCAAGCCCACTACGCCGACCAATACGATTCGTCCGCGCTTGCGGCACATTTTGGCAG
>SYJV01000436.1 GCA_005798335.1 Planctomycetaceae bacterium
AACTAGAGTATCTTTGGTAAGCTGGGTACATCATGGCTGTGTAAGGCGAGCGGCAGATGGGAATTTACCAAGGCCTCCGCGAATACAAGCACGATGCGCAAGCGAGTGCGTCAATCCTGGCATACACTCGCTTGCGCTTCGGGCTTGTATTGGTAAGAAACTATCTGCCGCTCGCCTAAGTGACGGAAATTGGGCTAGCTAAGCGAATCGAGGATGTGAATCCTGTTCGTAGTAGCAATCGGTCAATTTGATGTTTCCGAACTAACGCCCTTCAAGCACTGTCACTTCGACCGGGGAGTGGTCGAGCGATTTGAGAGGTGGTAGCTCGAATCGCTGGGCGGTCTTTGAGCCGGGCCAATAGATTTTGAGAATACTCGGCTCTTGAGCGTTAATAGGAACGTGTATGGCGCTGTCGCTTGTGGACAGATAGCTGCCACCGCCAACGCATGGATGAGTCGTTCGATGACCTGTTGATTCAGCTTCGACCCGCGCACCAATGGCATCGCGATTACTAAGGCGAGCGGCAGAAGGAAATTTACAAATACAAGCCCGAAGCGCAAGCGAGTGCGTCAATCCAGGCGTATGTCAATCCAGGCTCTCACTCGCTTGCGCTTCGGGCTTGTACTGGTATATTCCCATCTGCCGCTCGCCTAACGACGCCAACCAGCCGGATTTTGTAGCAACCATTCACCGGCGGCGTACGATTTAATAGCATCGCAGGTGGAGCATTGAGATGCGTAATAACGACGTCGGACGCGCCATCGCCGTTGATGTCCCCGATGGCAAGGCGGCGACCTTCATGGGGCTGGCCCAAATATGTCGAGGTCGGGAAAGTCTCTCGCGAAAACCGGCCGCTTCGCTGCTCAAGCACCAGCGGCAATTGGCCTGGGAGCAGCAGTTGGATAACGAATAATGTGTCCGTTCGCTACGCACAGTTCCGTTGCGGTCATAATCGCAGGCCGCAACGCCCATTCTGCCGCTGGGCAGCGCTCGGTCGTCGACGGCAACTCCATGCTTTAATCAAGCGAGCCTAACAATTTCACGATTGAACTGAAATAAATTTAATCATGGTGATGGGGTAGACCATCGGAACGGGCTCATGTGCCGCAGTTATAATCGTTAATTATCGTTAGAGGTTTCTGCGGCTTGAGGGACGTTCAGTTTCAATCCGACTTACATTTGCTCCTTGGCAACATGTGCTTCAGCGAAGTGCTTATGCCGAGTCGACGAATTCGCCGAATTCGGAAATTCAGTATGGGTGAGTGAAGAAACCAGTGAGCGACGAATATTGACCTATCCAAGAGTCTTGCAAGAATTTGGAGCTGTATGAGCAATGATGCGGAAAATTCCAGCTTTTTGTGGTTCGCCTGACCATCCAGGATTTGGTCGGTCGTCAGAAATTCATCGGCGCAGTTTCATTGCTGGTACGGCGGCTGCTACGGCAACCGCGTTCGCAGCAGATATGGGAGGTGTAGACTGTTTTGCACAGCCTTCCTACGCGGACGAATTGAAGCGTGATCAGAAACGCGTAATCTTGCTCTGGCTGGCTGGTGGCGCTAGCCAGTTGGAGACTTGGGACCCGAAACCAGGGCGAGCGACCGGCGGGCCATTTCGTTCGATAGCCACTTCCGTGCCAGGCGTGCGAATCTCCGAACTAATGCCGAAAATGGCGGCCAATCTTCATCGGCACACGGCGATCCTACGCTCGCTCAATACGCGCAACGGCGACCACGGCGGTGCTTCAGAATTGATGCTGCGCGGACGTAGAGATGATGCGACGCTGCATTATCCGGATCTAGGAGCGATGATTGCTCGCGAACTTGGACGCGCCGATAGTTCTGTTCCCGACTATGTCGCGTTCTATTCCGAAACCGAAGGCCGCCGCAGTTCGTTGCAGGGACCTGGATTTCTCGGCAGCCGTTATGCACCGATACAACTGTTTGAAGACCCTATTCCGGCGGATTTGCGTCGACTGGAGGAGATCACCGACGTGGATCATCAGGATCGCGAAAGACTTCGTCGATTGCTGAGTGATCGATTTGTGCGCAATCGCGGGTCGAATACGGTCAACAGTCACAACACCGCATATGATCGCGTTCGCGGATTGATGTCCAGCGAACACCTGTTCGATATCGAACGAGAACCCCAGCAAGTTCGCGATCTATACGGTCCAACGCGTTTCGGTCAGCAGTGTCTGGTGGCGCGCCGCTTGGTCGAAGCCGGTGTTCCTTTCGTCCGCGTCGCACGAGCGTGGTGGGACAGTCACGGCCAGAACTTTGAAACACACCTCGAGCTCGTTACCGAGTTAGATCATGTAATGAACGTGCTGCTGGATGACCTTCAACAACGCGGATTGCTGGAGCACACATTGGTCATCACAGTGGGAGAATTTGGCCGAACGCCGCAGATCAACGCCAGTTTGGGTCGCGATCATTTCGCCAGTGCTTGGAGTTGTTCGCTGTCTGGTTGCGGTATCAAACCGGGCGCGGTATACGGTGCATCCGATCCCGACGGATTGACGGTAGTCGATGGCGAAATGGGGGCCGGAGATCTGTTCGCCACAATATTCCACGCAGTGGGGCTCGATCCTGAAAAGGAATATCACGTTGGCGCGCGTCCTGTTCCACTAGCTGATCCGGGAACTCGTATCATTCAGGACGTGCTCGCTTGAAGATGGGCACTTCCAGCTTGGTATCGAGGGTTGTAAAGGTCTAATTGTTGAAAGGTGAGGGCATGGAACCAGCAGCCACAACTCCGTCGACCATCAAATTGGAATTGATGAAAGATATTGGCCGCAAGGACATATTGATGTCCGTGGCTCGTTTTGCCAAGTCGGATAGATTGCTGGTCGGCAGTAGCGACTTTCGGTTGTACGATTTTGACTTAGCCAGTGACAAACCGATATTGCTCGCTCATGAGGCGGCTCATGAAAGTTATGTGACCGGTGTCGCCATCGCTGGCTCGCAGATCGTGACCTGCGGTTTCGATCGCCGTTTGATTTGGTGGAATGCGGAAACTCGCAAACCCGAGCACACTATCGCTGACGCTCATCAGAGGTTCATTCGCGATTGCCAAGCCAGTCCCGATGGAAAATTTGTCGTCAGTATCGGCGACGATATGGTTGCGAAACTGTGGCATGGCCAAGGTGGTGAACCTATGCGCGAGCTGCGCGGGCACGAGCCCATGACGCCTCATCACTATCCATCGATGCTCTATGCGTGTGCCATTTCACCGGACAGCCAGCATATCGCTACCGCAGACAAGACTGGCAAAATCATCGTATGGCGAGCTGGTGACGGCGCTCAACTGGTCAAGCTTGATTGTGTGGAAATGTACACTTGGGACCCAAATCAGAGGCGGCATTCTATTGGAGGAGTTCGCAGCCTGGCTTTTTCGCCGGATGGGAAGTATCTTGCGGTCGGTGGTATGGGACAAGTCGGAAACATCGATCATCTGGAAGGTAAAGCTCGAGTCGAAATCTTTGAATGGCAGTCGTCTGTCAAGACCCATATTTATTCAGACAATGAATTCAAGGGGCTGGTACAATCTTTGGCGTTTCATCCGTCAGGCAGTTGGTTGATGGCCGCCGGCGGCGATAACACCGGATTTGTGATGTTCTTTGATCTCAAAGAACCAAAGAAGTCGATTCGAGATGAAAAAGCACCGATGCATATCCATCGCGCCACTCTCAATGAAACTGGAGACGCAATCTATGCGGTCGGGCATAACAAGATTGTGAAATGGAAAGTTTCATCCGTGCCCGCTTGAGAGCAGTCGTTGGATTCGTCAGGACGCAAAATCATACGCCTTTGGGAGTTTCTTGGCTAATTCTGCAACTGGAGTTAGGTTGTGCGTGACACTTAAGCGGAACAGACGCTCGCCCGAAAGAAATCGGCTGTGGTTTTCGTCTTTGTTAAGCCTGAAACATAATGCCCCCCAACGATGCGCTGGTCGCTGAATGGTTACCAACTTTATCGGAACTCGATCAGGCTGGTGAGATTGTTTATCAGTCGATGTTGCCAACAGCTCAACATTGCTGGCCGCTACTGTGCGAACGCTTCGAAACGCAGGTTTGGGTCAAGCACGAGAATCATACTCCGATCGGAGCATTCAAATTGCGCGGTGGGCTGGTGTACTTCCAGCAGCTCAGACAGCGCGAGCGCCACCTACGTGGAGTTGTCAGCGCGACGCGTGGCAACCACGGGCAATCGATTGGCTTTGCAGCCAGGAAGTTTGGCATACCAGCAACGATTGTGGTTCCTCACGGAAACAGCGTCGAAAAAAATGCTGCGATGCGAGCGCTGGGAGTCGAACTGGTAGAAAACGGCGCGGATTTTCAGGATGCTCGTCAGTTCGCCGAAACGCTGGCGGCCGCACGAGGCTGGCACATGCTCCCTTCGTTTCATCGCGATTTGGTATTAGGTGTTGCCAGTTATAGCCTAGAGTTGCTGCGTGCAGTGGCTCACCTCGATGTGATCTTTGTGCCGATCGGGCTTGGATCAGGCATTTGTGGCTTGATCTCGGCGCGCGAGGCACTGGGCCTATCGACTGAGATCGTGGGCGTTGTTTCTGAACAAGCGCCGGCATACTCATTGTCGTTTGCGCGGCGCGAAAAAATCGAAGCTCCCGTGACGACAGTCTTAGCGGACGGAATGGCCTGTCGAATACCTGAGATGCAAGCACTGGAGATTATTTGGCGTTACGTTAGTCGCGTCGTGAGTGTTACGGACCAAGAGATTTCGAATGCCATGCAAATTTACTTTACCGATACACACAATGTTGCCGAAGGGGCCGGTGCTGCACCACTGGCCGCGGCTTTGAAAGAGCGAGAATCGCTCCGAGGCAAGACGATCGGATTGGTATTAACCGGCGGAAATGTCGATCAGCGCGTGTTTCGTTCGGTGTTGCAGGATACGATTGTCGATGGCTTGGAGAACCAACCCGTCGATATCGGACGAAGGAAAAATGTTTGAAAAAATCCGCTCGCTGGTTCGTTTTGCTGGTGGCTTTTTCTAGCCTACTGTTCGATGGTTTTGAACTCGGTCTGATGCCGGTAGCGTGTTGTCGGTCAGCACGGAATTGTTAGGCGAGCAGTATACTAAGGCCTTTGGCGGTGATTGGTTTGCCAGATTTACTGCTGCCCTCATGTTTGGCGCAGGTTGGCGGGATTTTTTTAGGAGATTTGGGAGACCGTATTGGGCGCTCTCGAGCGCTAGGAATCAGCGTGTTGTTCTATTCAGTATTTGCAGGACTGGGAGCTTATGCAACCAGCCAAGAGCAAATGTTGGCATTACGATTTCTCGTTGGACTGGGCGTCGGAGGAGTGTGGCCCAATGCCGTATCACTTGTGTCTGATGCTGGCCTGACAAGTCCAAACCGGTAATCGCCGGGATCATGGGAGCAGCCCTCAACACGGGAATCCTGGCGCTGTCGCAAGTGGCTCAAGTTCGACCCGAAAAGAATGAAACATAGAACTCACTCCCTGGAGAGCAACTTCATGCGGCCATTTTCATTCGGCGCTAGTTTCCTTTGTCTGGTGGCAATTTCGTCCAATCTGCTGTGTCAGGAAAATGCACTAAATAGCTTGCGTGAGTGGCTAGCCTCGAAGCCCAGTGATTTGAACTGGGCTCGCACAGAGAGTTTCGTAACAGCGACCATCGACCGTCAGCAAGCAGAACTTGCAACAGGACTTTTGTGGCAATTCTTTGTCGATCTGCATAAAATCGCTATGAAAAAACGGATCGAGGAAAAAGTGGTGGTCGTTGACGACAATCGGTTGCCGTGGTTAGAAAAACGCTTTGGCAACGCTCCGCCAACTGGGCATGCGCTGTTCATATCAATGCACGGCGGCGGTGGCGCCCCGCCCGCAGTGAACGATCGCCAATGGCAAAATCAAATCAAGTTGTACGAACCTGCCGAGGGCATTGTCGGCGCGCCGCGGGCTCCTACGGACACTTGGAATCTATGGCACCAAGCACACATCGACGCGTTGTTCGATGAGTTAATTTTCACGTACGCAGTCGCTGAAGGCATCGATACCAGCCGAGTTTATCTGATGGGATACTCAGCGGGTGGCGATGGCGTTTACCAGCTCGCTCCCAGGATCGCCGATCGTTTTGCTGCGGCATGTATGATGGCCGGTCATCCTAATGAAACCCAGCCTCAGGGTTTGCGCAATTTACCCTTCGCCATTTTTATGGGTGGCAATGACTCAGCGTATAAACGCAACGAAGTCGCTGGCCAATGGTCAATAAAGCTGGCCGAATTGAGACGTGCCGACCCAAACGGTTATGAACACATGGTCAAGATTTACGCTGACAAGGGACATTGGATGGGCGGCAATGATAGCGAAGGAATTCCCTGGATGAGTACTTTCCGTAGACGCGAATTTCCTGATCGCGTCGTGTGGCGTCAGGACGATGTAACGCACGATTCGTTCTACTGGATCGCGCTCGAAAGTGGTGCACCAGCCGGAACTGAAATAGTCGTCGAAATTCGCGACAACACCGTTTCCATCGACGGCGATGCCAACGGCAAGATCACGTTGTGGCTGTCCGAGCAACTCGTCAACTTCGATCAACCAATTACGGTCAAACTCAAATCGAAGGTGATTTTCAACTCTTCGGTTTCCAGATCAATCGGCAACATCATCAAGAGCCTGAATCGCTATCGCGATCCGAAACGCGTTTGTGCTGCCTCAATTCAGATATCACTCTAACTCTGAACTCCACGCGCACGGCGCTATGTCAGACAAAGCCATAGTGCTAGCATCGCTATCAGGCCATCGCTCCATTGTAAACGCCATCGTCCCGGTCCATAGCGAATGTAGTCAAGCGTCTGGCCAGTCGGCTTTGGCCAAGTAACCGATCGTAGCGTGTCCCGTGCAGTCGGCAAACAAAGGACTGGCAAACCGTCGCAATTCACTAACAAACTCGTGTGTCAGCGAGCCATCGGCCAAATGAGTTTTCTAGGACCGAGCAAGCTCGCGCAGGCACTCGATTCCTCGTTCAATCGTACTGTCGGGAGCGGCGTATGAGATACGGAAATGAGAATCGCGCTGGCTGAAGATGCTGCCGGGGATAATTAACAGGCCGCGTTCGATGGCGCGACGCACGAATTCGTCACCGGAACCGCGCGGAGCCTTAGGGAATAAATAGAAAGCACCACCGGGAATCGTAAACTCAAAATCTTCTTTCAGGCCTTCCACTAACATGTCGCGTTTGTGCGCATAGTCAGCTCGATAACTTGCCATGTCGACATCCATAGCCGCTAAGGCAGCCCACTGTGCCGGCTGTGGCGCACACACAAAGCTGTATTGCTGCAACTTGATCATCGTTTGCATGATTTCGTTCGGGCCATGTACCCAACCGACGCGCCAGCCGGTCATCGCGTGGCTCTTCGAAAACCCGTCGATCACAATCGTGTTTGGGTTGTAGTCTGCTGGAGTGCACAGCTTGCCATCGTAAACAAACTGACTATAGATTTCATCGCTCACCAGCGCGATATCGTGCTTGGCCGCTAGTTGGGCGATGTCGCGCACCTGCTGTTCGGTCGCGGCAACACCGGTCGGATTCGCCGGTGAATTGAATAGAATCAATTTCGTTCGCGGAGTAATTGCCGCTTCGACTTTGCTGATATCGATGCCGAAATCCGGATAGGTGTCAATGATAACCGGCACGCCCCCGACGAGTTGAACCAGTGTCGGATACATTACGAAATAAGGATCAAAGACGATTACTTCGTCGCCAGGATCAACCAGGCTGAGCATGGTCAGGACCAAACCACCGCTTGTTCCCGAGCTGATAAAGCAATCTCGATCAGTTTGCCCATATCGTTGCTGAATCTCCGCACGCATCCGCTCGCGCAACGGGCCGATGCCCTGCGTTAGCGAGTAGGCATTCTTGCCTTGCTGAATAGCTTCGATACAAGCCGTCTTTACCGAAGCCGGAACATCGAAGTCGGGCTGTCCGATCGACAGATTGATCGGGTCTTTCAGTTTGGCGGCCAGGTCAAAGATTTTGCGAATGCCGCTACTGTCGAACGATAACGTTCGTTTAGCAATCCATTTCTTGCCGAGTTCGCTGTTAGCCATGAAGGAGAAGCTCTGTTTCGGTTTTCCGGTTTAATGCGAACTAGCACAAAATCGCGTCCAATGATGTGCACCGATAAGCAAAAGGTAGAGCAATTCAACACAATTGCCCTACCTTTCAGCTTTCGCTACATTTCAGTTCTTGAGCAATTGAGGACAATTGCTCTACTCTCGCCTTACGGGACTCCAGGAAGGTTGCCCAATGGGTTACCGCCTGGAAATGGCGGAGGAGTTGCCTCAGTCGCTCCTTTTTTGCCAACTAAGTCCGCTCGCGTGATCCGTAGCTTTTTGAACATACTATCGTCGACGACGTAATACCAGTCGGAAAAGCGCGCGTTCAATTCCAGAACCTTCTTTTTGGCTTTTTCGAGTTTCTCGTTGCGCTCGTCGATCTTGCGCTGATTCTCTTTCGTGATGCGCTCCTTGGTCGCTTGTAAGCGCTCTTTCAATTCTTCCTCGCTAGCCTGTGGTTTGGCAGGCGCCGCAGGGGTTTCCTGGACCGCAGGCGCGGCGGTTACTGCTGGCGTTTCTGTTTTTGGCTCTGACTTGGCAGTAGGCTCGGGTGGCTTTCCGTCGGTACTGGGTTGAGCGGTATTCTGTTGCGCCGGCACTGTCGCGTCAGCAGGCTTGGCATCATCTGTTGCAGGTTTATTTTTTTGAGCACTTTCGGTTGCCTTGGTTTCTTGTCCGGATGCAGCATCTTGCAATTCGCTATCACCACATCCGGGGTTTGCACCGTCAGTGCCGTCTTTGGACTCGTTCTTTGCTTCGCTCGATTCTTTCTTTGCATCGGGTTCGGTGGGTTTGGCTGTCTCGTCCGCAGGCTTCGAGCTGGCCTCAGGTTTGTTTTCTGGAGACGCGTCAGATTTCGTTTCGGCTGAATCTTTTTTTGCTGCTTCTGGTGCTGCGGCTTTAGTTGGCTCGACTGCTGGCGCTGGATCGGTACTGGCTGCGGGAGTAGTTGTAACTGGTTCCTGCGCTGGTGTAATGTTTTGTGTTGTGGCTGGCACAGCGGGGCTCTGGGCCGCTTCCAGTTTCAACATCTCTTCGATAGTCTCAGGAATTTTCTGCAGCTCTGGTTGCGGAAACTTCGATTCGTCGACCGTAGTCGTGACTAGCAAATAACGTTGCAGTCCGGTTTCACCAGAGGCTGCCTTCGCGTCGTTGTTCTGTAATCGTGCGAGCGTCTCGCCAAAACGCAGCGCGTACTGCACACCTTCTGTTGTCGCAATGACGGTCTCACCGCTGGACGACAATATCTCGGTACTGCCACCAGGCCCTGGGTTGGGAAAGAAGCCTTGGCTGTAGAGGCTCGCCATGCTCTCCTTGTTTTCCAGCAAAGTCTTGTCTGCCTTCAAGTCGGCAGCTAGACCCTTTGGCTTGCGAACGACATCGGCAATTTCCAACGACTGAACACTAGAGCGCAGTTCATTCAGCTTTTCCGATTTCAATTCTTCGTCCGCAGCCAAGACCGAGTCGCTGGGCTTGTTTTGTGCGTAGTCGACCAGCTTCTTCAAACTCCATTTGCTGCTGGTCGTATCGTAATCACAATCGGCGTCATAGGTGTGGCTGATAAAGGCGTTCTGACCTTGCAAAGTAATTGCGTAGTCGCGAATACTGACTGAGTTGATATCAAAGCTCTTTACGCCCAACAGTTCCCCTTTGATCCATTTTTTGAATTCCGAGGTAAAGGGAGTTGTAGTCAGCTCTACCAGATACACAGGATCTTGGTTGGGAACGCGCACATAGCGCTGCGATTGGTTCTTGGCATCTTGTTTGCCAATGATCAAACTGGCGGCAACGGCACCACTTTCATCTTTAACACTCACCATCATGCCGACACCGCTGTCACCGACTTTCAGCTTCTCACTGCTGGGTTCAACCACGCCGTAATAAGCATGTTCACCGCGATCGGAAGTTACGACCGCAAGAATCTTGAGATCAGTCAGCGGGGTCGTTGCATCGCGTACTTGTTCGGATGCATCTGCTGGATAGTCATCGTGCGAAGGAATTTTCCACAGTTTGGTAACCTTGTCCTTGGCCACTTCGAATGACTTTAGCGTGCCCAAGGTCTCATCGTAGGTGGAAATCTCCAATGAGGCAGCTTTATCGGGATCGGTGAACTTGGCTGCAAAAACAGCTTTGTTCACCATTTCGCCTAATTCATCCTTTTCTGTCGTGGCAGATTGTGGGCGAGTAAAAATCGCAAGTAACAGGCTGGTAACTGCGACTGCGGCAAAGATTGCCGTCTTCTTACCTTCATTCACGGCAACAACTCCCTATCGAACGAAATACTTTATTACTGGTACTTGAAATTACATTCTATCGCACGCGGCGTGCGGAAAACAAACGGTCTACCGGAGAGGCTGGATGAACGGCATCCGCCATCCCAACCTCTGCCAACTAGTTATCGCAAGCGATTCTTGGAGATTCCCTCGCGTTCCTTGACTCGCCTGGAAACAAACACGATGATCCCTACCAACAATGGCGGAATTGGCGGCAAGAAAATCGCTAACATCTTGTAATAGTTTTGCAGACGCAAGACTTCAATATCCGCTTGCCTACGGCTCGCCTCGGTACGTTCGTCTCGTTCCTTCTCTAACGCTTCTCTCTTTACTGCCAGCTTGCGTTCGAGAAATGCCTGCTGCTGAACCATTTGAGTTGCCAGAGCCGTCAGCTCCTGTTGCTTTTGGACGCTAGTAGCACCTTCGGTGCGCAGTTTATTCACTTTGACTTCGAACTCTGCGATTGACTTCTTATTCTCCGCTTCCGCTTGTTGCAACGCATCGTTGTATTCCTTTTGATAGCCGCGTTGACGGTCCAACTCACCCTGGCGATGCTCATCAGCACGCTCTTCGACCAGTCGCAACGTGGAATGTTGAGGCTCGTGTTTACGAATCTCCGGATAGCCGGTCTCGCCTGCTAGCACGTCAATGATGTTCAGGACAAAGGTAACGTTCTGAAAACGGAAACCAATTTCTTCGAACTGCTCGGGTCGCTTGCGAATATCCAGGAAGATGGGGAGCAAGCAATCCATATCGGCAACATACACGGCACGAATCGGACGCAATCGAGGCTCGCTGGTGGTCGTTCCACTATCCTCTGCCTTTTTTTCACCATCCCTCGATTTATCTTCTTCTTTCTTAGATTCGTCCTTTTTCGCTTCCTCTTTCTTAGCAGGCTCGGCTGGTTTGGCTGCTTCTTTACCTTCGACCATCACTCCCAATACATATCGACCAGTAGGCGGACCTTGAAAAGCCTGTAGATCGCCCGCAGAGGCGTCCCGACGCTGCATTTGCGTTTGGATATCAGTGTATTTGATTGTTCCTGCGGCTGTACCTGTGCTGACCAAATCGGTGATCTTCAAATCGTCGCGATTCTCATGCTTGACTGCCCCGGCAAACAAGAACATCAATTCTCGCAGTCCCGAAGTAATTGGACTGGCTTCGCTGAGTGCGTCTTCGGCGCCTTCAGCTTCTTCGCGAACAAAGACCCATTCATCGGACGCGTTGGAAATGTAACGGAGTTTGGGATACGGATTGTATTGATGCCAAACAATATCGGGATTCACGCCTCCCATGCCAATATCTTTGGGAATGTTCAGACCCAGCACTTTCCAAAGTTCCTGAATATCTCCCTTGGGCATCGGGCCACCGCCACCGCCGAATGGGCCCCCAGGCGCTTGCTTGGGTTCTCCGGTTGCGGGTACTCCTTGGAATCCAAACGGAAAAGGATCCTCAAAGATTACGGTCGGTACACCTGCTTTTACCGCGTCGATGAGATTGGTCAATTCCTGCGGTCCCATCGATGATGGCTGCACAGCCATCAAGACATCAACACGGTCGGTAGAGATCGGGGACGTCGGATCGATCTGTTCCAATTCGAACTGCTTTTCCAGTTCATCAAGAATTGGTTGTCTGGGCAGTTGCTGGAAATTGCCGCTGGCCATCGAAAAACCGCCCCAAAACTGGGCGTCCGTATTCACGACACCGAGCTTTTTGCGTTTCGGCTGCGCGACAGTACTGATGGAACGAACCAGTTCATATTCGACAGGAATACCATTTTCGAAAAATGGGACAACCACTTTTTCCAATCCACAGCGAAAGGCAGCACCCAAAATGACCTTTTGATCTACATAGGCACCGCGCTCGCGCACGCGGACTTGAAGTGGTTTAATATCAAATTGCTTTTCGGCCAACGTTGCTTCTTCGCTGAATGCTTCCAGTCCGTCATTGATGCGAACTTGTAACGGAACCTGGCGGCTGGAGGCCAGCGTTTGAAACTCTTTCAGCAACGTTACCAAGTCGTATTTCGTTTTGGCGTATTGTTCGGGCACGTCCGCCGAAAGATAAGCGTCAACTACGATCGGTCGAGCGGGTTTGAGTTGGAGAATCATCTCCTTCGTCTTCGGGCTGAGCGAACTAACCTGACCTTCGGTCAAGTCCCGGCGCAGCAGATCATTGTTGCGCAAAAAGTAGCTAACCGTGAACACGGTCAGGGCCAGTAGCAGCGTGCGACCGAGGAAATGCAAGAACATGGTATTTCCATCTTTGCCACCCGACCAATGCCGCCTGCCAATCAAGACCATACAAAAGTAGATTCCAAACACAACCAGCATCGAAAAGTAGGCGACCGATGAGATACTTACGACGCCACGCCCAAAATTATCAAACTGCTCTTTAATGCTGAACATGCTGATCGCGCGAGCTACCGCTCGCGTATCGACAATCACGTCTGCCATCGCGGCAAACGCCAAGGGTGCATTGAACAGTGCGCCCAAAATAAAGCCGACGGTCAGGTTGCTGGTCAAGAACGAGGCCACCATGCCCAGGGCCAACATCGACAAGCCAATGAACCAGTAGCCCAGATAGTTTGCCACAAACAATCCGGTGTCTACGTGTCCTTTCGATAGGATCACCAAGACCACAAAAGTTGATATTTGTGAGAAGATCAACGAGGCGGTGTAAATCGAAGCGGAAGCCAAAAATTTACCGATGACGATATCAAAATCATCTGCCGGTAGCGTCAGTAACAGCTCGTCCGTGCCCTGTCGCCTTTCATCCGCCCAGATGCTCATCGTGATGGCGGGTATGAAAAACAACATAATAATGGGAAACCACTTATTGAGCTGTCCCAAAGTTGCCAGATTTGAGCTAAAAAACTCGTGTGGCCAAAACGCTGCCATCGAGGTCAGCAACACAAACAAGCACAGGAATACGTAACCTGTCGGGTTGCTGAAATAGCCGAAGAAATTCCGTTTCAAGACGGAATAGGCAGCACGCTTGGACTTGGATAGCACTGCTGCCAAGAGAAATAAGAGTGCCAAGAATACAATATCGATCACGAGCAGTTTGAAGATTGCCAGTATCGCCATTTTTCCTATCGCAATTCCAGTAACTCAATTACCAAAGAAGTTCACCAACGCTGCGTACGCGACGCAGACTAACAATTCTCTCAAAACGACACCGATTGTTGCGATCGACGCAGATCAAACTCAATACGAGCTGCCGTCTCATTGTGACAACGCTAGGCCACACCTGTCAGTTTTTCGAATGCTTTGTCGAGGTCACCTTTACCTTCCTTGAGTTCCGCGACTGTACCATCGAAGACCTTGCGGCCCTCGTTGATCATGATCACGCGATCGGCCATCGCTTCGACTTCCTGCAGAATATGCGTCGACAAGAGAATCGTCTTGGTCTCTCGCAATCGCTTCATTGTTCTGCGCACTTCTCGAATTTGGTTGGGATCCAAACCAGCGGTGGGCTCGTCGAGGATCAGTACATCGGGCTCATGCAGCAACGCTTGCGCCATGCCAACACGTTGCCTAAAACCTTTCGAAAGCTTACTGATTGCTTTATACGCCACACTCGATAAGTCGCACAAGTCAACCACCGCTTTGATGCGATCGTTCTTGCGTTTCGATTCCATGCCGCGTGCGTCAGCAAAGAAATTTAGCAGGGCAATTGGAGTCATATCGGGATAAAGCGGACCGTTTTCCGGCAAGTACCCAAGATGCTTTGAACCGGCGATCCGGTCGTGAAACATTTCATGGCCAGCGATTTTTGCAACGCCTTCGCTGGGTGCCAGGTAACCGGTTAACATTTTCATCGTAGTGCTTTTGCCGGCACCGTTAGGACCGAGAAACGCAACCAACTCACCTTCGTAAACTTTGAAACTGATATCGCGTGCGGCGGCGAATGGACCGTAAAATTTTGACAGCCCTTCGGCCTCGATCATCGCGCGTTTGTTGTCTTTGGCTCCGGCCATTTACACAAACTACCTCCCAAAACGAAATGCTGACAGTAGAAAGAACTAAACTTAACGCGAACTGCTAAATCGAGAAAGCCCTGGGAGGTCGAGTTATGGTATATCTCGAACTCGACCAGTCCAAAACCATCAATGCTCTCGCAGCCAGAAAGCCCGTGGCATTTCCGTGCTTGCGCCCAGCGATTTAGCCGACATTGTAATCATTCCAATGTTTTGCAAGACCAGGCAATCTTGAGCCCGATTAGCTTTTTGTTTTGCCCCTTATTTTGGCTAATCCCCATACGAATTTTTAGATCGTGCGGTTCGGATTTTTTTGGCTTATCATCGTTCAGTGTCAAAGCCACTGAATTGACAAGGAAACCTCGTCTTTGATTACAATGCAGCCTTTCGCGCTCATAGGTGGGGGACCAGGATGGCTTCGAAGGGTCAAAGTCGAAAACGGAAGTTGCTTCATATCCGTCATCGCAGCCGACCGGGCACGCCTGCTGGAACGATCCAGGTCGATCCCCAAGCGGACCGGTCTTCGATTCGGGCGATTGCATATTCACCCCACGATTTGGTCGAATTAGTCGATCTTCCTGTTTCCGCAGTCGCGAGTTTGTTGCAAAAATGGCCGGTCGTTTGGCTCGACGTTACCGGACTGGGTTCGTCCGAGATACTTCAAGAATTAGGGCAAACCCTGCAGCTTCACCCGTTGGCGCTGGAGGACGTGATCAATTTGCATCAGCGAGCCAAGTTCGATCCCTATGACGATAATTTGTTCTTGGTAGCGAGGATGTGCAATCCTGGCGAAAGTACGCAGACGGAGCAAATCAGTTTTTTTGTCAAGCCTGGGTTGGTCCTGTCGTTCCAAGAGCGGCCAGGTGACTGCTGGAACCCACTGCGTGAACGACTGCGATTTGCCAAAGGCCGCTTGCGGCACCAGGGCCCCGACTATTTGCTGCATGCGCTGCTGGATGCCATCATCGATAGTTATTATCCGATCGTCGACAAAATCAGCGATGACCTGGATCAACTCGACGCCGAGATCGCTGCTGGCCAGCGTCACGATCAGATGCAACGCATCCACGATACTCGTGGCAATTTATTGGCGCTGCGGCGAGCCTTGCGACCGCACCGTGAAATGGTTAACGATCTGACTCGCAAAGATTCTCCGATCTTAACCGATGGATCGAAGGTGTTCTTTCGCGATTGCTACGACCACGTTATTCAACTGATCGAATTGGTCGATACTTATCGCGAACTGGCGGGCGACATTCGCGATTTTTACATGTCAGCGACCAGCAATCGCTTGAACGAAGTCATGAAGGTATTAACCATGTTCTCGACGTTGTTCATGCCACTGAGCTTTATTGCCGGCGTATACGGCATGAATTTTGATACCGATTCTCCATGGAACATGCCAGAACTGGGTTGGCGACACGGCTATCTATTTGCCTGGTCCCTGATGGTCAGCACCGCTGCCGCAATGCTGTGGCTGTTTCGCAAACGCACGTGGCTATAGGAATCAGGTTGGAGTTAACCAGTGATATCGCAAGCCGAACTAGAAGAGTTCTTTGAAGGACTGGTGGCGCGAGTTCAATCGATGGGAGGCCATTGTGCCATCACCAGCGGAATGGCTTGTGTCCAGTACGGGGTGGCACAATCGACAAAAGACTGCGACATACTCTGTTCCAAGGCTACTTTGACCAAATTATTTCAAGTGTTATCCAATACCGAGTTTTTGTGCGCCAAGTGTTCCTACCGCGGACATTTGACGGCTCCGATAGACCAACGTTGGTTGAGGGGCGGTTGGACCGCTCATGTGCAATGGAAGAGTCCGGGGCGAGACGCGCATCTTGATATCTTCAGTGTTGCACCACGCGCGACGACCCAATGGGAATCAGAGATGCGCGGATTGTTGGCAGGAATGCACACCGTTGCTGAATTGAAACGCACGGATCGAGCGAAAGATTGGCCATTAGCGGACAACTTGGGAGTGAAATTGATCGAGGCTGCGGACCTGCGAGGTTGGTTACACATTCACGACAGCGATCCATTGCGAGCGATTAAGGCTCGTGTGCCCATTCCAAGAGAGATCATCGAGCTGCGTCCTGTCTTGCAATTGCTGGTTGACGACGATCCACGACTAAAGTCCGCGGTATTTGCAGAAATAGTTTTCTGGCAACAGCTTGACCGACGACGGTTAGAAATTCACGACACCGCTGTGCGACCCTATTTTGGCGCAGTGAAAAAAGATGTTCGACCGGCGGTGGACCTAGCGGAGCAACATGCAATTCGAGTCAGCCACGCTGAAGCGCTCTTACCGAAGTGCCCAATACTGGAATATGGCATTGATCGGCTGATTTCCGATGCGCGCCGAGCCACTGCGGAATTTGTAATTGCCACCGCGCTTGAATGGTTACCGGACGCCACAAGAAACTTCGCCGGTTTGGAGCAGTAAAACATGTGTAATCAACCTGTTTCAAATCCCGATTGGCTAACTCCGGAAGTGAAGGAATTTCTCAAGGAACTCAGTTACAAGTTCCAGGTACGAGTGTTTGGCGAAGAGATGGCGCGAGTCAACGCGCTGCCGCTGGAGGAGCGGAAAGCGTATATCCACGACATGATCGATCATGCGCGCAGCAAAGGTGTCAAGTTCGACAAACCTGCTCCGGGTTACACGAGATAGTTGGAAAGCCTTGCCTTCTCATCGCAACTCACACACCTGCAGTATAAGGTCGCGCGTGAAAGGCTCGAACGCGCGACCTTGACTTACTGCTTTCAATGCTCTCGAAGCCCTTCAGACCGAAGCGCCTCGCAGATAAGAACGAGTTCCGAGTCGGAACAACTATTTCTTGCCAGCAGGCTTGGGCGCGTTTTTCTTATCTTGTTTGGGTTTCTTAGCTTTCTTGTCGTTTTTCTGGCTGTGGTTGCCTTTTCCCATTTCGATCTCCAATTGAATCTAGGAACCGTGAAGTTTGTTTACGTCAACATAGCACGATAGCGCGACAGTTCGCAATAGTCGTTTGCAATCCGTATCGTGGAACGCGTGGCCCCGTTATGGCGCCGAGGCAGCTTGTTGATAGAGAATGGAAACTCCAAGCGCGAACATACTGAACGCGTTCAGCGTTACATGGACTATCAAGCTCGGAATGATACTGCCTGTTGCTCGAAACAATAATCCCAAGACGATTCCCATGAAAGTCAAGGGAATGTAGCTCAATCCGTAGCCATAATGCGCCAGTCCAAACAAAGTACCTGCGATAAAGACTGGCCACAACGACGCGGTATTGCCGGTCGAAACAACGCTGGACCGTGGAACGAAAAATGGATTCACATTCGTGTCGACGGGTACTCCCTGTGCGGCAGGCAGAACCTGATCATTTTCAATAGGAAACAATGTAGGCTCGACCTCAACGCTGCTAGCTCTCAATTCCTCCGATGCTCCCCATATCCAAAACGCATGAGCCCGCGAGAATTCAATCGATTGCAGCCAGCCCTGCAGAATCACGCGGAAAAGGAACTCCTCCGCCAGAGGTGCGGCCAATACGGCGCTGAAGCAACCAAGCAAGTAGGCTGTGACGGTTGCATTTTCCATCATCATGTTGATGAGCGGATGGTTGTACTGGGTATTTGTGCCTTGGGTAACGGCCAGCATCAGCAAGTGGATCAACGGCAAAGTTGCCACGGCTGCTACCAGCCCGATCACCGTATTTGCTCGTGCGTTCTTTATGCCAAATCCCAGTTGTTCCAGCGAGCCTCGATGCCGCGCTGCGATCCACAGCATCGCGAATACTACCCAGAAAAGGTTCGCCAGTCCCAGCAGTGCCATTAACGATGGCATTTGGTCGTGCTGGAGTTCGTCGCCTGCCTTGAGCCCCCACGAGTCGCGCGCGATCCTCACGGCCATGAACTGGCAAAAGATCATGGTTACTCCCGCAACGGCAACATCAGCCAGCCCCCAAACGCGAGGCAACCAGGGTTGGACCGTAAGCACTGGAATTCCTCGACGCAACCTGAGGGCTGCCCAAATCCAAAATACGATTGCGCCAACTAGAAACGCCATAACCAACATGGCTAAACCCATTAGCAAAACAACCAAGACAGGATGTTGTGCCAATTGTTCTGGTGAAAGCTCTTTCACTTCAAAATTCATTGCAAGCCTATTGCGTCAGGATGAGTGCGCGTCAACGGAGATTTTGGCAGATGGTAAGGCGAGCGGCAGAAGAGTTCTTACCAATACAAGCCCGACGCGCAAGCGAGTGTATGCCAGGCTAGGATTGACGCACTCGCTTGCGCGTCGGGCTTGTATTCGCACGGCCGCGGCG